>JAOZNZ010000108.1:0-5120 GCA_029933535.1 bacterium
TCGATTACGGATCACGTCTTCTATGGGCACGAGTTATATATTTCGATTATCTTGTCTAACGCGCTGTCAACATTTATTAATTCGGACTTTTTATCGCATCTTCGTTTAATTTCAATTTTTCCGTCCGGCAGCGACCGTGGACTTACGGTAACCCGCAATGGAGTTCCGATCAAATCAGCGTCTTTGAATTTGAATCCGGGTTTTGCGTCTCTGTCATCCACAAGAACATCATAACCTTTTTCAATCAAATCTTTTTCAAGAGTGTTTGTAATTTCCATTACTTTTTCATCTTTAACATCAAGCGGCTGAATAAGAATATCATAAGGAGCGATTGAACGCGGCCAAATAATTCCCCAGTCATCGTGATTTTGTTCAATCGCTGCAGCAACGGTTCTTGTAACGCCAAGCCCATAGCACCCCATAACGAAATATTTTTCTTTATTATCTGTATCGAGGAATTTTGCGTTCATTGATTTTGAATATTTTGTTCCGAGCTGAAAAATATTTCCCACTTCAATTCCACGTACAGTTTGCATCGGTTTCCCGCATTTCGGGCACAAGTCACCTTCCTGTTGAACAACGAGGTCATAAAATTTTGCATCCGGGCAATCGCGTTCCACATTAAAATTAATATGGTGATAATCTTTTTCGTTCGCACCGATAATTCCGTTTTTGATATCTTTTACAGTAATATCAAAGAAAAGAAAATCAGGTTTAATACCAAGCGGTCCGCAGTATCCTGCAACAACATCACTTTCTTTTTTACTTTCCAAAAAATCCGGAAGCGCAATTTCAACTTCCAATGCATTAACAAGATTATGTAATTTAGCCGGATTCATTTCTCTATCCCCGCGAATAAAAACGGCAGCAAGTTTGTCATCACATCTGTAAAGAAGAGCTTTTACCGCCTGACAGTTTTTTTTATTCAAAAAAGCTGCGACATCTTCAATAGATTCCTTTCCGGGCGTATGAACTTTTTCCATAGGTTGTTCCGCTTCATCAGTGGAAGTTTTCGGAACGGTTCCTTCAGCGGTTTCATTTGTGGCGGTATATCCACAAGACTCATTCTGACAATTTAAAATCAATGATTCGCCTGTATCGGCAAGTACCATTAATTCGTGGGCGATTTTGCCGCCAATAGCGCCTGAATGTCCAACGACCAGGCGTGCATCAAGGCCGCATTTATTAAAAATGCGTTTGTAAGTTTCTGCCATAACTTGATAATAACTTTCTAGGTCTTCTTGTGTAGAATGAAAAGAATAGGCATCTTTCATAAGAAATTCACGCCCGCGCATTACACCAAACCTTGGCCGCACTTCATCGCGGAATTTAGTTTGGATTTGGTAAAGACAAAGCGGCAAATCGCGATAAGAGTGAACTTCTCTTCTAACGAGATCGGTTATAACTTCCTCGTGAGTTGGTCCGAGTACATAATCATGGTCATGTCTGTCTTTCAAGCGCATAAGTTCTTTACCATAGACCTGCCATCTTCCTGTTTCCATCCAAAGTTCGCTTGATGAAAGAACAGGCATAAGAATTTCCTGAGCAAGGCTTTTATTCATTTCCTGTCTTACGATATCGGCGACCTTACGAATAACTTTCCAACCTAACGGCAAGTATTCATAGATTCCCGCGCCGACTTTTCTCATCATCCCGGAGCGAATCATAAGGACATGACTAATTACCTCCGCATCTTTCGGAGTTTCTTTCATAGTGGGTATAAAAGCATTTTTCCAACGCATAATAAAATCCTGAGTTATTAGAAATAAGTATTAAGTATTAAAATATATTATTTGAAATTATATCAAAAGAGATATAAAAATGAAATGAGCAATTTGTTCTTTGTAGTTCGGAACTTGAAGTTGAGGATTTCTTAAACTTGAGAGTTGGCATCCCACTTTAAAGGGATGCCCGCATGGCGGGTGTAATTACATTAAGCTGGAAGCTTAATTTATTTTCTCGGACCTTCCGACCAAATCCATCCTGTAATGCCTTTATCTGTCTGATTCGGGATTTCGTAAAATTCATCAATTGCGATATTTTGCGCCGGAAGAGTTTGTGCAGTAACTCTGTATAACTCGGATAGAGATATTCGCCAGTCAGCAAGAGATCTTATTTCGCTGCTCAGTGCTGTTGCGAGGTCATCCTGATATTGTAAAACAAGGAAAGTGGTAGATTGACCCACATTGAATTTTTCTTGTTCTGCACGCAACGTTTCCTGAGCTTCTTTTGTTCCCTCCCGTGTTGCCTGAATTCTTTTTCTATCCGCTATAACGTTACGCAAAGCTGTACGAACTTCAACAGCGATATTTTGTTTTTCCTGTTTAACAGATATCTTTGCCTGATCTTTATTATATTTTGCTCTTCGATATGTGGCAACAGGTTCATTATAGAATATAGGAAATGACACTTCCAATCCGACTGACCAGTCAGGATGGCTTCCGGTATACTGATCATCATAAGCATTACCGTAATTACCCCCCAATCCATCATAGCCCAATCCGCCTCGAACGTTAACTTCCGGGAGCAAATTATTTTTAGCAATTTTCATATTTTCGTTAGCGTTTCTATATTGCAAGCCGGCAATTTGAAGTGATTGTCTGTATTTAATAGCCTGACTAATACATTTAACTTCGTCAAACGAAATATCAATAACATTCGGTTTTTCAGCAGGAACAAGGTGATATTCAATAGGTCTTAAAGCTTTTGGCCTTAGAAGATCATACATATTATAATTTATAATTTGTCTCAATCGATCTTCAGCATTTAGGATGTTGTTCTGAGCTACAATAAGCTGTTCCTCCTGAAGCGCGATTCTGGCTTTTGCCTGTGTGATTTCTATTGGAGCTGCCATTCCGACTTTAACCTTTGCAGTATTAATCTTCAAAAGTTCCAGCGCAAGACGCAACGTGTATTCTTTGGCACTGGCATCCTCGCGGATGAAATATAGTGTCCAGTAATAATTAATAATATCTGTAGTAAGATTTTGAACATCATCGTTGAGCTGCTCTTTTGAAATACGCCAGTTATTGCGCTGAATTCGCATTGGTGCAAGATTAACACCTATACCGAAATTTTTAAGCAACGGTATCTCAAGACTTCCGGCAACGGTAGTGCCATATTGTGCATTCCAACCGTCAACGCCACCCGGGTCAAGATAATTTTTATCCTGTCCCATACCGATAGAATATTTAAGACCGGTAATAAATTTTCCGCTAATATTTCCTTCAAAACCTGAGCTGTATCTGGTTTGATTACCGACCACAATCTTTCTATCGCCTGTAATAAAATATTTTTCATAAGGGCGAGGAGTTTTTGCACCTGACCACTGATAAATCCCGTAAAATTGCGGATCAAACACACTTCTCTCAAGTCTAATCCCTTCCCATTCCAAAGCGGGATTATACCTGGCAATGGTAAGTCCAAGGTTTTCTTCAAGTCCCATTGCAATACATTCCCGTAACGTAATATAAATATTTGATTCAATTCTCGGGGCAGTTGTTCCGGTAATATTTGCAATAACTCCGGTATCCTGATAAATCGACAATACAACTGGTGTCATTGTTTTCATTGTTGACATCATCGTTTGCTGATATTGTTCCAAAGTGTTTGTATTATCGTAAGCTCCTGAAAGATTAGTTACCGAAAGGTCAGTTTTTGTTTCTTTTAAGATTTCATCAATGCTTTTTTGCTCGGATTGTCCGGTTTCATTAGTTATAATAGATTTAATTGATCCTGCAATAGCATAACCGGGCTTTTCTATTGATTTAAACATATTAGTGTCAACATTTTTGGACTCTTTCAAGAGCTCATCAATGCTTTTTTGCCCGGATTGTTTGGTTTCATCACTGACAATCACATTAGTTGATCCGTCCATAGTATAATCCGGCGCCTTTATCGCTTCAGATAAATTAGTTTCAGCATTTATACTAAGAGAGCTTAATAATATAAAAACCGGCAAAGCAGATTTAACATAAGTTAACATAAAATATTGTTTTGTTAAGGTGAATCAAATTACGTATAAGCATATTATATTTTATCAGTCCTATTTTTGCAAGTTGGTTACATGTATGGCAACCAGCGTTTCAATATCCGACGTATAGTACCGTCTTTTTCCCATTCATCTAATATATCATCAAGCTTTTTAATTAAATCATCATTACCCGGCCGAATAGCCCAAGCGGTATATTCTTCTGTCATTGGAACAAACAGAGCCGAGAATTCCGTATCATTTTGAGCGAATAGCCATGCGATAATCGGGCCGTCATTAATAAAGAGAGTAACTCCCTGGCGTTTTAATGCTCTTACTGCATCTTCTGTTCTAATATAAGTCCCTACTGTAGCTCTCGGACATTTTCTCCGCACAAAGACATCAGCTGTTGTTCCTTTAACAACACCGATATTTTTTGATGTGTTATAAATTTTTTCAAGCGAGGTATATATTTGAGAATCTGATGTGCGCATTAAAGTCATAAGTCCGTTTGTCATATATGGGCGTGTAAAGCTTACGCTTAATTTCCTGGCTTTAGTAATTGACATTCCGGACATAATAATATCTATTTTATTGTCCAAAAGCGCAGGAATTAATCTTTCCCAAGGCATCTCAACAAACTGCATCGGTCTGCCAATTTCATTTGCCATCTCCTTAGCAAAATCAGCTTCAATGCCTACAGTTTTGTTATCCTCCTTAAAAACATAAGGCGGAGTTTGCGGATTAACACCAATCCGGATTGGTTGCACAGATTTTTTCACTTCTATCGGTCGTGCTCTTTCATAGACAGAGCAAGCTATAACAAACATTGATAATAAAGCAGGCAATGCCATATTGTATTTCATTATTTTACTGAACATAATAATCTCCGTATTTTAATAATTTTTCGTCTTAATCTTCATCCGGGCTCATATAACCTCTTGCCTCGTATTCTCCCTTTGTTTCTTTAAGTCCCGGAGTCCCCTCGTATTCCTGAATCCTCTGGTTAGCAATTTGACTTTTCGTGTCATCATTCAATTCAGCTGCTTCAGTCGCAGGAGTTACCTTATCCGGTTGATCTTCTTTATAAAAAGTAGTACCCTCTTTAACTCCGGGATCGTCTATTCCGTCACTGTCATCAAAGTTTAAT
>JAOZNZ010000108.1:5220-9011 GCA_029933535.1 bacterium
AGTACCCTCTTTAACTCCGGGATCGTCTATTCCGTCACTGTCATCAAAGTTTAATTTAGGTGTAGTATCTTTGAAATGTGTAACTTCTCCTGAAAGTTTGGCAGCGTAAACATTTGTACCTTTATTTTGAGCATTAACAGGATTTTCCAAAACTTCATTAATTTTGTCACTAACCTTCCCGAGTGATTTGCCTTTCCAATAAATTTGACCGTCCTGTGCGATGATATAAGCATAAGGCGGTTTGGATTTGTATTTTTTTGCCGAATCGCTGTCAGTAACAACGGCAAAGTCAATACTTTTTGCAAACATAATAAAATCCATTGTTTTCATATACTCTTCAATTTCTTCCTGCGTTTTGTCTGTAAGCGCGCTAATATGAACTTTTTTATTTTTGTATTTTTCTTTCAGACGATTAAGTTCAGCAATTGGTTTATCCCAGTCATCCATATTATCACCGAAGAAATACAGGACAAGAACTGAGCCTTTAAATTTATCAAGCGAAATCATATTACCTTTTGTTTCCGAATGAACAGAATCGCTTTTTTTAATTTCGTTTTTCTGTGCTTGAATATTGTAACTAAACATGAATATTAAAAGAAAGAATAAAATATAAGTTTTCATTTTCGTTTTCCTGTTTTTGATAAATAAAAGTTCATAAGTCAAACCTGAAATAGGCTACCGTGCAAAATCAAAGGCTTTTGTTCATGCAGTATATTATGCACTTTTAACGTTTTTTTGTCAACTGTCGCGCCACGGTAGATAACATTCCGGCGCTCGGAGAAAATTCATCTCTACGCGATGAATTTATAGTCCGTATTTTAATTCCCCTTTATTTAAAGGGGGCGGGGGATTTGTTTTTTATTTTTTGTGTAAGTATTATTAAATTATTTTGTTAATTAATCATTTTTTGGTTTAATTGTTCTTCTCGGCGGTTCACGTTCATTTATTATTCCCGGCGTTACTTCGTATTGCCTAATTGTCTGTCCGGGTATTCTATCGCCTGACTTTTTCTTTTCTTTTTTTGGCATAGTTTTACCTGATGTTGTAAGCCCATAATGTGGAATTCCTTGACTGTCATCATAATTAAGTTTCGGCGTTGTGTTCTTGTGACGTACAGCTTCTCCTGTAAGTTTGGCATCATAAACATTTGTGCCTTCAGGATTAATATTTGCTGATTTTGCAAGCAAGTCATTAATTTTTTTGCTTATGTTTTTCAGCGATTCACCTTTCCAATAAATTTTTCCGTTCTGATCGATAACATAAGCATAAGGCGGTTTGATATTATATTTTTTTACCGAATCATTTTCAGTAACAACTGCAAAATCAATACTTTTTGCAAACATAAGAAAATCTATAGATTGCGTAAACGTTTTTATTTCGTTCTGAGTTTTGGGTGTAAGCGCGCCAATTTTAACTTTTTTATTTTCAAATTCTTCTTTCAGCCGATTAAGTTCAGTAATTGATTTATGCCATTTATCCATATTATCACCGAAAAAATACAGTACAAGAACTGAGCCTTTAAATTTATCGAGAGAAATCACTTGCCCCTTTGTTTCTGAGCAGGCAGAATCGCTTTTTTTAATTTCGCTTTTCTGTGCTTGAATATTGTAACTGAACGCGAATACTAAAAGAAATAATAAAATATAAGTTTTCATTTTGTTTTCCTGTTTTTAATAAATAAAAAGTTTGACCAATTAATCCACTCATTATTATGCTCTTTTAACGCTTTTTTGTCAACAGTCGCGCCACGGCGGATAACTTTTTGGCGCTCGGAGAAAATTCATCTCTACGCGATGAATTTATAGTCCTGATTTTAATTTATCACTGTTTCAATCGTTTCAATCATTTCAATCGTTTCAATCATTTCAATTCTGCTGTTTCAAAACAGAATCCCCTACCGAAACATTTAGTTCATTTGCGACCATTTGACATTTAGCTTTCAGGATAAAATAAATGTTTTTCCCTGTTTCTTCATTAAGAGTTTCAAAATTCCCGTGACCTTTAGCGATAATAATTTCAGATGAATTAAATTTTTCCAGAAACTTTTCTCCTACTTTATCCAATGGCGCACCGATATAATTTCCACCGGTTTCAATTACGTCGCAAACTTTTGTCATTCCAACATCAATTGCGTCCTCCATAGTCGCGTCATTAATAATTGGTTTTGATTTTACAGAAAAAGTTATTTCAAGATGAGGATACAATTTCTTTAAAACTTCAATAAATAACCTGTCAAAAACTATCTCTCCGGCATTGTCACCGATGTAAAACAGTGAAGAATATTCAGCAAGGTCCGCTCTTAATCTCTCAATGTGATTTATCGCAAAAGGTATGTCTAGCGCTGAAGAAAGTGTGCCGTGAATATCGAGTCCCCCGCCAATTCCAAGATCGATTATATTTCCCGCGACAGCGAGATGGGCACCGATAGTTAGCGGATCATTAGATTTCTGGAGTGCATTGTAACAATCAGGAACCATTGTTAGTACAAGCTCATTGAATTTCTTTTTTTCATCAAAGAAGTTGCGAGCGACTGTTTAAAAACACAGGGAATACAATCTGTTTTAGTTTTCATATTTTTTAGGATTATAAGAAGAGCCCTCTTACAAAGGTAATAATAAATACAATTGGAAATACCCATCGCGATACTTTATCAACCCGGCGCGCTAATTCCAATTTGTTAGACAGACTTAAAACAGATGTAATGACAACTTCTAATAAACTTGCAAACACTAAAATTGTAGAGCTTAAAATAACAATATCCATTCTTGTGAGATAAGAAATATTTGGCAGTGAAGCTGCAACGGCAAACCTGAAAGCAATCAATGTCAGCATAGTTGTCATCGCTACACTCATTTGTGTTCCGCTTTGCTGCGGATCAATCCAAAAGACCGCCCAAGACATCATAACAATCATAACAAGAGGAATAATTATAGTAGTTATGAAATAATTTGATTCTCTTTTGGCGTGAAGAGAGAACTGAAAACCATTCATATATATATCGCCATTAAAAGGTGAATATTTAAACGGTTTTGCTTCATAGTTTAGAATTTCCCAATCGGCCACTGAAAATGTTTCTGCCATCCCCGACTCTCTTTTTGGGTTCTGGATCAGTTTGACTTCATTATGTGAATAGCCCAAAGGCACTATTTGAACATTAAAATACTGACTGTCAAAAGGAAAATCATGTAAATTTAAAGGTTGGGAAAAATCTCCCCATGCACGCTCTCTAAAAGTTACATCACCGTCTTGAGAAACAGTTACAACATCATCGATAGTGAACCATAGCCTCTGCTGGTTAAGAAATTGTATTCTTGGATGCCATATTTCTTTTATATCCATTGATATTGGACCGGGCTTGTTATGCTTTAGACGCGGATCGTTCCATTGCATTTTAATAAAAACATTAGCAGTAAAATTTTGATCGGCAGAACTTACGTTATCTAAATCAATAATATACACAGTAATATAAACTTCTGTTGGAACGTCTTTCTTCCCGGGCCGACCAACATCTGCACCAACATAGGACACTGAAAAGATCAATAAAAAACATAAAAGTCTGGAAAGTTTATTTGTTGTCATTTTAACACTTGCAGTAAGAAGATTAAAATAAAAATCAAGAATTTTGTCCTTAACATATATTATGCTGAATGTCCTTATATATGTCAAGAGCGCCATGGCCATGCCGGCGGAGATTGTTATCAGGCATGGCTGATGAAATTTGACATTATGTCAAATTTATTTTCCTGCATTTTGCAAATTGGTTCACGTTAAAAATAATCATGAAGATATTA
>JAOZNZ010000678.1 GCA_029933535.1 bacterium
ATGAAATCGGAATTTAAAGCACTCTGCCATCTAAAATAAGCGTCATGCGAAAAGAAGGGGATTCCGGTCAGACACTATACAGCAGAACAGAAGATTATTTGCAGGAAATAATTTTTAACGAAAGCGTGAACGAAAGCAGGTCGGTTTTTCAGGTGGTCAAAACGGATGAATTAAACGCTGTATACCCGATGTGTAAAGGGATTAACAAGTTTTTATCAGAGAATAGTATTTCGAAATCATAATCCGAAGATCGTAAGTTCAAGTCTTACCGCCACAACCATTTTTACAACTTGTGAGAATCGCCAAATCCTTTTCGAACAACGTCTTATTAGCCTTTGCGAACTTTGAGGAGCAGGCCAGCAACTATCAGCGCGAAAACGAATACAGTTGGTTCGGGCACCATTTGCTTAAACACTACACCACGGTCGCTGGTCCTGCCGGAGTGAGTGAGTGAGCCATACGGATCCCCGTGTGCGAAATTATGCAGGTTTGCGTATTGGGCATTAGCTGTAGAAATCATTCCCGCGACAGTTAATGTCAGGATAGATACGAACAAAAGGCGTTTGACTAACGGTTGTTTGGTTGAGGATTTCATAGGTTTCTCCTTGTTTTGGATGTGGCTCTGTTAAATAAAATAGACAGCAACGAAGTAACGTGTACTCACGTTCATTCGTTATAACACCCTTTATTCATCTAACCAATTATTTCCGCGACAAGGCTGAGGAATTTTTGTCGCGAATAATGATGGAAAATCCACTTACCACACTTTGATAACATTTTTTTATAAATATTCAATTACTCGGCAATCTTATTTTGCAGAAGTCTATGAATGTTAAGTGTCAGGTATCAGGATTTAATATAACGACATTATGTTATATCATATTCTTCCCTTAATATCAATATCTCGCGATCAGGAGATACCTGAAAAAAACAAGAATCGATATAAGAGAAAATTTTTAACTTGATAAATAGTCTTAACTTTTTAAAGCTCCATAATTAATGAGGTTATTAAACTGTTGCAAACGACTTGACATTTTAATAGTAAAAGAGTAAACTATTATCGTGCTCGTGCACATTTTTTTAAAATTATACCGTGCTCGTGCACAAAATAAAGGCGTGAAAGTGCGGAGGTGAGAAAGTATAAAGGTGAGCCCCAGCATGCGCGGGGCGCTAACGCGAAACCGAACACCGAACACTGCCCGAAATACTCCCCCAGCATACGCGGGGCACGCGGGCGCTTCGCAAACACGAATAACGAATAACGAATAACGATTAACTATTAACTAAATACATGGTTACTATAAAAGAAATAGCTGAACTCGCAAATGTGTCTCGCGGAACTGTTGACCGCGTAATTCATGAACGGGGTAATTACTCTGAAGTAACCGAAAAGAAAGTCAGGGAAGTTTTAAAAAAAGTTGATTATAAACCTAATATCATTGCGCGTTCACTTGTTTTAAAAAAACATATAACTTTTGGCGTGTTTTTACCGGAACCGCATCAGGACGAAAAATATTGGGAACTACCGGAACAAGGCATTAAAAAAGCTGAAAATGAGTTGGGGATTTATAAAGTCAAAATTATTTATTTTCATTATAATAAAAACTCTAAAACTTCTTTTAAAAAATGCTTTGACAATATATTGAAAAAAAAGAGCAAATTGGATGGACTTTTGATCGCTCCGGCTATGTCAGAATTTGTTGATAATGAATTTATTAAAAATATTCCTGTCGAAATACCTTATGCTTTTATAGATTCTTATGTGCCGATAAGCAAATGTATTTCGTATATTGGACAGAACTCAATCCAGAGCGGAAGGTTAGCCGCGAAATTAATGCAATTGGTGATGTGCGGTGGGGGCGAAATCGCGATAATCAGAATGGTTCCGAAAGATTATCATATTGACGACCGGATAAAAAGTTTCTCGGCATTTTTTAAGAAAAACAAAAAAATTAAAATAAAGGTTTACGAAATAAACGGAACAACGTTAAATAATCTCTTAAAAAAGGCGTTTGTTGAAGAATATGATTTAAAGGGAATATTTGTTCCCAGTGCCGGTGCGGGACGCATTGCCGAGTATATTAAAAGTAAAAAAATAAAGAGAAATATCCATATTATCGGTTATGATTTAACAACAAGAAACAAATCTTTTTTGAGTAAAGGAACGATAGATTTTTTGTTAAGTCAACGTCCTGAAGTACAGGGATACGAAGGAATAATGACTCTTTTCAGGCATGTAGTTTTAAAAGAGAAAGTAAAAAAAGAACAAATTATTCCAATAGATATTTTAACAAAAGA
>JAOZNZ010000679.1 GCA_029933535.1 bacterium
ATGGAGTAGTGGAGTAGTGGAGTGGTGGAGTGGTGGAGTGGTGGAGTGGTGGAGTAGTGGAGTAGTGGAGTAATGGAGTAATGGAATATTGGAATAATGGAATATTGGAATATTGGAAAAACGTCCACTTCGCCCCGTGGAATCTTATTCCACAAGGGTTGTGTTCATTGAAAAACTCCCCTCCTTACCAAGGAGGGGTGCCCGAAGGGCGGGGTGGTTCTTCCCACCTTCCAACCTTCCCACCTTCCCACTTTCGTACCAAAAAAAGTCCGCCGGAACCAAACGTGCCGGCGGACTTTTAATTTCAAACAGAATAAAAATCTTATTGAACAAAATTCTCTTTTCCAACAATTAATTCCGTAATCTTTATTTTTTTGCCATATTGCTTTTCTTTGATCTTCTTTGATACATCAACTGCTATAACAGCCGGCCCTATAGCTTTTGTTTTAAGCATCTTGATTTTTCCAAGTCCTACTTCGGCAACTATTGATGTCGTTGCAATACACTCCGCATAAGCTTCAGTTAATGAATAAACATTCGTGTCAACACTTTTGCAGATAAGAACATTTGCAATTGCATCTTTTCCTTGAATTTGTGCTTTCGGACTGTCGGTGCCAATCATAATTATCCCGGGATCGGCATCGCTTTCACCGCCGAATCCGCCATGATTTGACTGTGCTTTTTTCAACTTACCTCTTGTAATAATTGATTTGAATCCGGGACCTTTTTTTGAAATGTTCTGAAGCTGTACTCCTTTATTAGAAGGATTATTATCAATTACTACCAGACCAACATCTTCTCCCATTCCCTTAATCAAAACTTTTTCGGCGTTACCTTTTATATAAAGATATGGTATTTTACCGGAACCTTTAGATTGGCTAAAATCAATCTGAACTTTTTTGGGACCGTCTTCAATTATCAAAGCAATAGAATCCTGAGATCCTTTTTTACCATCAGCAGGCTGTATTTTGCAACTTTTGCTGCCGGTATTTCCAATTATGACAACTACTGTTCCGGGCTCTGCATCTGCATACTCGCCATAAGGATAGTTGTTTATTGAATCTACGGTATCGGTAAAAACATTTCCGGAACCATCATAGATCAAATCAGTTCCCGGAATGGGGTCGCCCTTTCCTTTTGCCATAACTATTCCGACTGTTAATACAGTAAGTACAATAAGTATTTTTTTCATTTCATTTTCCTGTTTTGTGATTAAATATTAGTACTTGCATATTTTATGGTTATCACCATCTCTTATACAACATATTCTCTTAGGTTCATTTATTTCTTTATATTTTCCTGTTTCAGAAATTACCTCTTCAAAGCCTTTTTTCACTTTATAAATTTTAGTTACTGTGCCGTCTCCACAGTAAAAATATTTGCCGTCGTTTAAGGAATTGGCTTTTCCTATTAAATCAACTGAAGAACCTATTTTTTCCATTTTTTGATTAAAAAGCTGACAAGTGTAACTAGAATTTAAAACTGAAACAAGATCTTTACCTGACATAAACTGAAACCTGAATTCTGCATCCAAAACGCTTCCAAGAACAGACACCTCTTTCTTTCCGAGTTTTACTGAATAGTATGTCGTGTCTGCACCATCTACTCTTAATAAAGCCCACGTCTTGTCAAAACATATTATTTCTACCTTGTCATTTCCTATCGCTTCGTCAAATGGAACACGTATTTTTTCCGAAGCTTTCTTATCAAATGTAACAAGTGTACAGCTTGAAATTGTGCTGGGGATGTTTTCTCCAATCATAATTGCGCTGCTGCTTTCTTCTATCAGAAGCGCAAGTGTATTACCTTTCAGATCATGTTTATAATCGTCGTAACCTGCAAGGTTAACCGTTCCATAAACGCCTGCTGCATTCACAGTCGTTATCATACCCATAAATATTACAATAGCGATTAAGATTTTTTTTACAATTTTCATTTTTTTTCCTCCAGGATTATTATTAACTATTTTACCGGTATGTATGTTGGTAAACCAATACTACATTACTGCTAATTACTATTATAATATTATTATTAATAAAATGCAAGCGAAAATCAGAATATTTTAGATTTGTGATTTGTTGGTAGTTGGTAGCTGGTAGTTGGAAATAACCTCTCAAGAAGATTGCCTAAAAAGCGGAGAGATAGGGATTCGCCCTGCATACGCAGGGTGTCCCGAACATTCGGGACAAACCCATCATCCAATTTAATGGCGGAGAGACAGGGATTCGAACCCTGGGTACTGTTGCCAGTACATCGGTTTTCGAAACCGACCCGTTCGACCACTCCGGCATCTCTCC
>JAOZNZ010000680.1 GCA_029933535.1 bacterium
TGCCTCCGAGCATCGCCGCTTCACTGGAACCAATTGTGGATGTGCCCGTCGCGATTTCATGATCCGGCGAATTCCACAAATTGGCCAGCATATTTATACATCTGCTTTCGATTTCAGCTGTCTGTGGATATTCATCTTTATCGATCATATTTTTATCAAAGCATTCCGACATTAGTTTCTTAGCTTGCGGTTCCATCCAGGTGGTCACAAAAGTAGCTAAGTTCTGCCGTGAATTACCATCCATAATCAATTCATCATGGATCAGGTTATAAACGGTTTCCGGTGAGGTGCTTTGTTCAGGGATAATATGTTTTGGAATACTTCCTGTCATTTCCCTTGAAGCATAAGTTGGAGTTAATACTGATTCTTCTGTCGATGGATCTTTAATTTTTTTTTCATACATTAGTTTTATCTCCTTATTTTACTTTATTGTCATTCATAATTAGTCGTCCCTTAAAAAGTGTTTTAAGTATATATCCCAAAGGGATATTTCATCGATTCCCCCTTTCCTAAAGTGGAACATCCCGGTTATTCCATCGGGAGTGGGTTAGGGGGATTTAAATCCCTCCCCAGCTGTCGCTGGTACTCCCTTTACAAAGGGAGATGGCAACCCCAGCATACGCGGGGCACGGCGCCGTAGGGCTTGTTCAACTATTGAGCAACACTTTCAGCGCAAGCATTGGGGTGCCGCCTTCAATGCCCGAACTCGTGGCAATAGCAAGAAACACGAACAGGATTGGAACACAAATACCGTCATTCAGTCCGCTCTCCACGTTCAGCCATTTCGAGGCTGAATACCATTTTCAGGATCCGTCTAATTTAATACGCATAATTGTTGATACCGGCAGACCACTATTCATCATCTTAACCATTTCGTGAAAATAAGGTGCCGCATGCTGAAAAAATTTCTTGTAGCCGGCGCAAAGATAGTTCAGACCCGGTTCGCCATCAGGTGTTTGGCAGAATCGTCGCTTAGGACATTCGCCCCAACATGCCGGTCCAACCGGGCATTCTTTGCAATATTTTGGAAGTGCATCGAATTTGGCATCACCGAAATTTTGTTGTAGATCTGACTGCATTATTTCCTGAAGATCATCCGTTAATATATTGCCAAGCCGGTATTCAGGGTACATATAATGATCGCAAGAATAGACATCACCGTTGTGCTCAATGATAGGCGAGTGCCCGCATTTTGGCATCCACTGGCATACTCCCGCGGGTTTGCCCATATAATTTGTGAGTGCCCACTCGAAGTTCATTATAAATAAATCTCCAACATCGTTGTGAACCCACTTATCAAAAATGCTGCAGAGAAATTCTCCGTATGCTTCGGGTTCAACACTCCAAGGCGTCATTCGCACATCTTTGACGGCTTCCCCGGAATGAACACCAACTGCCAGCTGCAAACCGAGTTCTTCGGCGGCCTGATCAGGCAGACGTTCAACAATAGGCATAAACTGGACGAATTTTACACCCGATTGTTTCAAAAAGTCATAGACCTTCAGCGGCTGGTCGGTGCTCGCCGGTGTAACGCTTGCCAGGACGTTGAACTCAACATTATTTTCTTTCAAAATCTCCAGTCCGCGCATCACAGAGTCGAACGAACCTTGTCCACGCGTGTCTAACCGGTAGGTGTCATGAATCTCTTTTGGACCGTCTAAGCTAAGGCCCACCATCCAGTTTCCTTTTGAAAGGAAGCGCCCCCATTCTTCATTAAGCAGTGTGCCGTTAGTTTGGAGCGAGTTAGTGATCTGTCTGCCATGAGCATAGCGCCGCTGAAATTCAACCGCCTTAAGGTAAAAATCCAACCCGATCAGCATCGGCTCACCACCTTGCCAGTGGAATTCGATAGGTTCGCGCCCGGGTTGTGATTCGATGTATTTGCGTACATAGGTTTCCAGAACTTCATCGTTCATGCGGTGATCGCCGTTGTCCAGCAGTGCCTCTTTCTCCAGGTAGAAGCAATATTGACATCGCAGATTACATGCCGGACCAATGGGCTTAGCCATAATACAAAAACGGATAGGTTTCCGCCCTGCGGCCTCACAGGTTGGAGTTTGGGTTCCGTCAGCGAAAGCTTTTTCGCGTGCCAGTCGTCGAAGTTTCTTTTTATTTTTTGTTTGTTTTTTTGCCATAAATCTTTTTACCACGAAAAGCACTAAAATCACGAAATCTTTTTTAACCACTAATAAACACTAATAGACACTAATGAATTTAAATCTTATTTATTAATATAATTTTTAAACTCCCTAAGAAAAAGAGATTTAAGGCTTTAAAATTATTTTGCTGTTAATCAT
>JAOZNZ010000109.1:0-5609 GCA_029933535.1 bacterium
ATTTAAGAATAGCCACCAACGAAGTAACACTGTACTCATGTTCAAGGCACGAAGACACGAAGAAGAAATGTCTTGTATTTGTATTTTTAGTGCCTTAGTGTCTTAGTGGCAAAAAATAATATTATAATGAATAATAAATATCCACAAAAAAACTCTTTCTTTAAGTACATTACTGTAAGTGAACATGATATCGACTGGGGGCTTTATCTGATAGGGGCAGGATTTACTCAAAATCTGCCAAATACGCCTTATCCACCTGAACAGCATCCGACAGGTTATAATTTCAACTGGAAGCATGGTCGTATAATAAATGAATATCAAATAATATACATCACAAAAGGAAGCGGAGAATTTGAAACTATAAAAAGCGGTTCAATAATAGTAAATGAAGGCGACGTGATTTTTCTATTTCCGGGAATTTGGCATCGATACAGACCGAATAAAAAAACCGGTTGGACAGAATACTGGATATCATTCAACGGCGACATACCCGAAAGATTATTTCAGCGTGAAATTTTCTCATCGGAAAATCCTGTTATCAGTCCCGGTTATAACGCTCAGCTAATAACTCTTTACCGTGATATTATTGAACTTGTCAGTGAAGAATCTATAGGCAGTCATCAGTTAATTGCTTCAATGACAATGCAGATAATGGCGATGATTCGAGAAGCGATTTTGAAAAAAAGTTCCGGTGGAAGCAATGTTGATAAAATAATCTCAGAAGCTAAAAATATCATTACACATCACATTAATAAAACTATCAATATGGAAGATCTCGCTGATGATTTACACATCAGTTACTCCTGGTTCAGAAGAATGTTTAAACATCATACGGGCCTACCGCCAAATAAATATCATCTTCAATTGCGGATTAACAGAGCGAAAGAATTGTTGTGCAATACAAATGAACCAATTGTAAACATATCGGAACTGACAGGATTCTCATGCGCTTATCACTTTATGTCAATATTCAAAAAGCATGCCGGAGTTACCCCGACTCAATGGCGAAATTTAAGCAGAGGGCAGGTTTGAATCCGTAATCCGTGATCCGTAATCCGTGGGACGTGGGACGTGGGACGAATGGGACGAATGGGACGAATGGGACGAATGGGACGAATGGACAAAATGGACATACCACCCCGGCCTTTGGCCACCCTCCTTGAAAAGGAGGGGACTGGAATTTGGGAAACTTACGGATTACGGATTACGGGGTGTATGTTTCGAGTTTTTTTACTGAGCACAAGCCGTTAATTTTCTTTTCAAGTTCTATCACATAACGTTTTTTACGCGTTGCACTAACAGCATTATCGTTTATTTTTGTGCCGGATTTTTCTGCGGATGGTTTTAATGTCTGGGCTTCAACTTCAACTGTAAAAACAGATGAATCAACGGCCAGGATATTAGAACTTCTTTCAAATATTTCCGGTGTAATGCCTTTTACATTTAACAAATCCGACAATTTCAAATACGGTTTAAGAGTAGGCTGGCCATTACCGTCAATTCCGTTATAAATATTTTCGGCAAGTTCTTTGCCAATTCCCGGCATAGCAGCAAGCAGTCTTGATGGAGCGGTATTGATGTTCACTCTTCCGATAACCGGCAGAGGAGTAATTGTTGCATAATTAAACCATGCGAAACCGGAACTTTGTTTACCGACAGTTTTCAACTCATCTTTAACACTTTCCCGCTCAACGACATTATGAGCGGTCAATCTAAGTTTAAAGTCACCTGAATCGGAAACATTATCGGGGTTAATTTTACCTGCTCTAAAGGAGTCGGACTTCCCATATTTTTTCTTTTGGCACAAGTTATCGAATTTTTTAGTTTTATAATTCCAAACATCGACATCAAGAGAAGAGTTTCTATTTTCCTCAAGAAATTCTGTTGTATTAATTGAATCGCTCAATCCGTTAATATAAAGATCAAATGTTCCCTTGACGGGAACAATTTTATTCCAAGTCCATTCACCGACATCGTTTCCTTGCCTTGTATAACAGAAGCCGGTGTTATAGCCGGGCCCGATAGAGAAGATATCATCGCGATTAGGTTTCAGAGGTTTTCTTCCAGGCGAGGATCTTGGAATCATTTTAGTTTTTTTATCAGCAAGAATGATAGTTCTTTTAGAGTTACTGAAAATTGGAAATGACTCCCCTCTCATCGGTCCTGTAAGGAATCTTAATCTTTGCCCGATCCATTGATCATTTTCCCAATTGCCTTGTGCGGAAGTAATACTCTGCAGAGTATAACCCGCTACTTCCCCGCTGGCTTTTTTCCATCCGACTTGTTTAACATTATTACCACAGGATTCAAGTCTAAGATGAGAAGTACACATTACATCAGCAATAGCGCCAAGCATCCGTCTTGCTCCGGACTGATTACCTGATACGCCGAGTTGCTGGAATTCTTCAGTGGAAGTAATTTTTCTAATTTCGCCTACATTTGCGTAGGGGCCGTTTTTAATAAAAAAGCTTCCTGCTTTTCTTGAACGAATCGCTTTATTATCAGCATCAATTTTTGATCCTCCGATAGTAACTTTTCTTTTGAACCAGACAGGTTTTGTGGGGTCGGACTTCTGACTTGAATATTCGAACTCATCAGATTCCAGACTGCCGTATTCAACGGTTCTCGCGCAGACCTGATCGTATTCATTTTTCAAAGTAAGACTGACAATACCGCCTCTTTGCGGCAGGCCGAGAACCATCACGTTATAGCTACTGTCAATATCAGTACCTGTTGAAGTAAATATTTCATTATTTCTGTATGCGAATTCAGAGATAACGGGAAAGAAGAAATTATGAGAAGATTTCGGGTCTTCCATTTCTTTTTCGTTAATAAATTGAAAAGTTTCCTTATTAAATAAATTCTTTTCAAAATTTTCGTTTTGAAGATATATCGCAAGGCCTGCTCTCGCGGCACCTTCAGAAGTATCCCCCGGAAAGAACATTTTAGTTTTCTGAATTTTATACATAACGCCCCATCTTTGTTTATCCATCTGGAAAACCGGGATTTGTTCATCAGCTTTCGAGCCCCATTTTTTGTCGGCATTTCCATACCAACCGTCAAATAATTCAGTATCATTAACGAGATAAAAGTAATCACCGGGAGCCACGACGGGATTATCATCAATAACTCTGCGTCTGAGTTTAGTATCATAATAAGCTGTACGTCGAATTCTGCCGATTTCTGTTGCAAGAGCACCTGTATTACAAATTACGCGCCAGTTAGCAAGAGAAACGGGAGTAGCGGAAGCATTATACATTTCTGTAACTTCCGGAGCAACCATACGAAGATAAGCGAGTTCCTGAGCGACACCGTTTCTGAAATTCGCTTTTTTTGAAGAGTTTAAAATAACACTTAACCAACCTTTTCCATCAGTACGAATAGGTTCTGCATCATTATACCACCAATATTTATAACTTTCTTTAGTTACCGGATCACTGTCTTCTTCATGTTTTCCGTTAACTTCTCCCGAGACGCCGAGATCAGTACAAAGGTAACCTCTTTCTTTCATGCCGTAAGTGCCGCCCTTTGGCATTCGGCTTACCATAACTTTAAAATATCTGTTACCGATCGGTTGGCGCGATCGAGCGACATACATATTATTAACGTTTGGAAGTTCAGCGGACGGGTGACAATTCCCCCAACCGAAGAAGCAAACGCTAATATCAACTCTATTCACATCAAATTCAGGAATATTGTAAAGTGTTTTTATTCTACTATCAAAACCTTTACCGGTAAAAACATCTCTTTTATCAATTGTGAAATTATGATCAGTTGATGAGCTGTAAACTCTGTAAGTGCCGACCGGTTCACCTTTAGAACTTTCGCCCGGATCGCCCCAGGTATAAATCATAGCATAAGTACCTTTAAAGAAATTATTCGGCAATTTAGGGTGCCCGGATTTTGTAAGATTCATTTTCCTAAGGGTATCAATAAGGTCTTTATAAAGGTAGGTGTAAGATTTATCAGAGTTTTGCAGTCCGGGATTATAAAAAGAGCAAAAAGCTCCATTATTTCTCAAAGAAGCTGGTGTCCAATCCCATCCCGATGGAGCACCGGGAAGCTTTTTAGGCGGTTCGATCACTAAAGTCTTCGAGCGATTACCTCTGCAATAATTTTCGAGTACGGGACTGCTGGATGAGCCTTTTTTGCCCGGTCCATTAGGGAGTCTGAAACTTATTCTTCCGCTGCCCGGGCTATAATTAAATTTTCCAATTCCTTTTGCAACACTTACACGCCAGGCATGTCGGGGATCAAAAAGGTACCACCCGCGTCCCGGAATAGCATAATAAGGCCATGCAGCGCCGAAGAAAGTTCTTTTGCTATCAGTTGCGCCGATATATTTTTCCCAATATTCGTCAACGTTATCACCTGCTCCTGAAGGTTTATTTTTAACGAAAGTATAAGTGCTGAGCATTCCGTGACAGGAATTACCATCACGAATCATAAATGTACATGATTCATCATTAGCCATAACTTCATTAAAGCAAACGGCTTCAACACCGTAAGTAGAGCCGAGAGTTGAAAGGACATGATTTTCATCGCGATAATCGATGGCATTAACAGCAAGCTGCGAACGTTTTGTGGCGTCTGATTCAAAAGCCTGCAAATTGTTTGCATCATCAATTCTGCGACGGCACTCTCGCGGGGTAAAACAATTAATATCAGCAGGACGATCATTTGGAAGAGTTTTTGAACCGGGTCGATCGATAGAATAAACCGTAGCGCGTTTAGGTATTTCGGTTCTAAGGGCTGTTTTTGTTTTCGCGCTGACTTTATCCATATCTGCCATAAAAACTGAGAGCATATCACCTACACTTGAAAATTTTCTGTCATCACCATGCGGATACCAGTGAGAATATTCACTTGGATCATCTACTCCTTCATCTTCTTCATCAATAATCCCGTCTGCGTCATTATCAATTCCATCGGATGTTAAGATTACATTATTTTCATTATCATCACCGCGAGCTCCCGGCACGAGATTTTTACCATAGCGGTAGTCCATCAATTTTTTTGCTAATTTAGGGCTGACTTTAAGAGCTGAGGGGAGGGAAATTTCGCCTGTATGCCATCCACTTCCACTTTTAGATTTACTTAGAAGAAAGGCTTTAGAAACGTTGACTTTACCGGCTTCATCTTCGATATTGATTCTATATCTTCCGATAGCTTTTCCTGTAGCGTCTTTAATATAAAACCATTTACCGGAATATTTATTTTTTTTATCGATTGTTCCTCTAACTTGAAGGAGTGTATTAAGAGATAGATTATCTTTTTTTGACAATCCGGGTGATTCGGCAGTTGTTATCAGTGCTTCAGCGTGTTCCAATCCGGTGTTCAACAACATATCAAGAGCAACGGACTCGGTAGCAAAAGCGGATTGTTTAGTTTCAATTCTACTGAAAACAACAAATGTTGATGCAAGAATTGCGAGAACAACAAGAATTGCAAGAACGGCCACAAGAGCGATTCCGCGGATATTATTTGTTTTCATGACAAGTTTTGTTTTGTTAGTTGTTAGAGATATGTTTAATTTTAACATATATTGAGTATGAAGTCAAATAAATTTCAATGGACATTATGGACAAAATGGACCTAATGGACATTAT
>JAOZNZ010000109.1:5709-8964 GCA_029933535.1 bacterium
ATTTTCTACAATAATTAATAAATGTCATAGCGATAGCTAAGATCCCGGCCCCATAGGGCGTCGGGAATAAATAATCCAATTAAATCCCCCTAACCCCCTTTAGAAAAGGGGGAATTAATACAATGATAAATACTAAATAGCAAGGTTCAGGAATATATTCTTCGTTGCTGAATGCGTACCATCCCCACAAGCCGTTATCAGGAGTTGTTGAAATGGAAAAAACACCATTATCCGGAGCAATGTATTTGCATTTCAGAAGTTGCCCGTTGTTGTAATCAAATTCGTTCTGGTCAATTGTAGAAATCATCGTATCATCACTTGCAGCGAAAAAGGATTTTCGCATATCTATGTTTTCAAAAGCGAAACTATATAAAGTCAGCAAATATTCTTTACCGGAGTTTAGACCTGATAGAGTTAATGATGCGCAATCGCTATCAACAGCAGAATACATAACATTGCTTACAAGCGCCACACTGTTTGGAGAAATATTAGGATTTTTATCGAACGGGGAAGAATAAACATTAATCGGCCCTGTAAGCGGATTTGCGCTTGCGGTATTAATTTCCCAATTATCGCCTGACATATTTGTGCCAACACCGGTAAAGGTAACATGATTTATTGTTATATCATCATTGTCTCCGAAATTCACGGCATGAGTATAGTTTTTATAACTTGCTACATCAGAATCGGAGTCATTAGACCATGAGGAAGTAGAAAATACATTAGTAGGGATTTTCAATTCCAAGTTATCAATATTTGCTTTAGTAGGATACAAAGTAATGAGATTTATAAAATTATTTGTAAATCCGCCGGCGAAAGTGTAAATATATTTTCCCGCGTTTAAGCCGACATGTCCTCCGGAAAGCGGATAAGGTTTTCCGTTAATGAACATAGCTATTTTAGCATTACCGGAACCGGAAAAGTCATTTTGAGAAACTGTAAATTTAATTTTCAGCGTTGGATTATTTATATACTCAAGCTCAGAAAAATAAAAATTAGCTGTTATAATGTTGTTAGCGTAAACGTGGTACCAACCGTGCTCATAAAAAACAACTTCAAAGCCATGCGCGTTTCCTTCATGGGGAATTTTGAATGCACCGTCAGTTCCAAAAGCAACCAAATCCCATTGCTGTGTATCTCCCGAAGGAATCCTTGTCAAATCATATTGAAGAATAAAATTTCCTGACTCATTAAAATTATTTGCGGGAGAAAGATAAGCAGGAGCGGAACTGCCGTCCATGTGGCATTTACCAACATTGGGTCCCGAGATTGTAACCGTTGATGGGCCGTTCGCTAAGTGGTATATTGAAGGCGCGGAATTGCCGGATTGTCTGCCTACCATATTATATTGATGGTTAGCATCTCCATTACTGATTACGCTGAATCTGTCTTTAAAAATTTTCGCTGTTTTCGTGAATGCAGAAGGGATCGTAAAAGAGGTCGGTTCAATCGACCAACCGCTCCAAACCCCCTCGCTGTTTTTGTATCTGCATCGCCAATAAAAGACGCTGTAAGTACCCGAAGGAATAGCGTTAGCGGGGGGGGTAAAAGAATCTGTCGGGATTGTTTCATCCGAATCATAAATTATTGTAGAAAAATCTGTGTGTGAAGAAACCTGCCATTGGCTTGAAACAAAAGAGTAACCTAACGCACTTTTAAAAGGAGTAGCATTGAAAGTTACCGGTGCAGTGACAGGAACAAAATTTGTCGGAAAAATATTTTCCGGCGCGTCAACATTACCGACAAAAGGAGCTCCATCATTGTATTTGAAAAGATCGGCTTCTCCTCCGTCTATATCGAGAGTTATTGTATATTGACTCCCGCTGACATGTGTTAAATTTACTGTTTCAGGTTTGCCGGTGGTACGACTCAACCGTTGCAGGGATGTAATTCCGTTCGTACCGAAATCGAAATTCAAGGTAATTTGCTGCATAACCCCGCCAGGCGAAGCGTCAACATCGGTTAGTCCGTTCATTATCATAAAATACAGTTCGTTATTATAATCCGGTCCGTCAAAGCTTTCGTGAAGAGGATTAAAATAACCGATATAGACATCGCCGCGTAACCCGTCATTCCAACCGCCCGGATTATTCGCGTTAATGCTTGTCATATACGGATCAGCACCTGAGTGCCATTCGGCACAGTAACCGGGTGTGGGATTGTCTCTGGTTCCAAGCCATCCGGCGTCATATTCCCCGGGTTTTACCCAGACATAATTTATAGAATCACCTGAACGTGAAATCAACCGTTCGAGAGCGGGAGTAATTTTTTTGATTTGAGCATTATTAGCAGCAGCACGTCCGAACCATACATTAGTTGTCTGGTCGCCATCGCCGTTAAATATTTGCGCCACTAAATCACTCACACCTGGATTTGGATCGTTATAAAAAAATGAGATTGTGAATTTATACCCAAAAACTAACGGGGCATATTGAGAGGCGGAAAGCTCAGTTAACCCCATATTCCGCGCGCCTTCATGAATAAAACATTGATAAAAACATGAAGAAGGAATAGGTTTGTTTCCTGTTCCATCATTTCCATATAAACCGAGTAATCTGTATTTGCCCAAAGCTTCATACCATTTCGGCTGACTACCGCCTTTTATTCCTTCACCATCTTTGTATTCATAAACAAACATGTTCACCATGTCAGGTTTTGCGACTGACTGATAATTCTGGTGAGTTGCAATGCTGGCGCCATCGAGTCCATGTTGTGAAGTATAACGAATAATATCCGGATAAGTATTTTCCCAAATATCAAAAGTCATTTTCATCGTGTTTACGACACTTGAAATACCAAGGTCTCTTTCATCGCCTGCTTGTAAAGAAACAAGTGTGGATAAATAAGGAAGTTCATGTGCATGTAGATATGGATTAGTCGCAACGCAACCATCCCACCACATCCATCGTGACCAGGGAATACCGGGTGCGGAGCCAAACGTGGCAGGATTTCCCCATTCATGAAGATTAGGTGTATTGTAATGTGATTCACTCCAGCGACTTGCACTCCAGGATTGTCCCGCAGGATACGCCCCCGGAAACATAAGCGCCTGAATTTGGAATCCGCGTTTGAGAATAAGGCGGTGTCCACGATCGAGAGAATCGGGTATGCCGTCCGGTGTGGCAAGAACAAAATTAGATAAGCAAAGCAGAAGAGATATTAAAAAGAGAAGAATTAAGTTGTTTTTTTTCATTTTTAAAATTTAGTGCATGACCAGTTAGTTGTTAGTTTGTAGTTTGTAGTTTGTAGTTTGTA
>JAOZNZ010000681.1 GCA_029933535.1 bacterium
CTGACACCTGACACCTGACACCTGACACCTGACACCTGACACCTGACACCTGACTTATGGCTATTACATTAAAAGATGTTGCAAATGTTGTTGGAGTTGATCCGTCTGTTGTATCGCGAGTGCTGAACAATAAAGACGGGAACTATAAAATTTCTGAAGTACGTAAAGAGGAAATCAGGAAAGCTGCGCGAGACCTGGGTTATGTGCCAAACATTTCCGCGCGAATTATCCAGGAAGGAAGTTTTGGATGCGTTGCTTTGCTCATCAGCAGCGATTCCGGGAAAAGTTATCTGCCAAGTCATTTGCTCGAAAGTATTCACGATGAACTTGAAAAATGTGACAAACATCTTTTGCTGACAAAACTTCCTGATACTAATTCAAATGAATATTCAAAAATGCCCAAAGTTCTGCAAACTTTGATGGCTGACGGTTTAATTGTGGATTACACACACCAGGTTTCCGGAGAAATAGTTTCGCAAATAGAAAATCATACATTACCGGCAATCTGGTTAAATGTTAAACGTGACAAAGACAGCGTTTTTCCTGACAACAGAAAAGCCGGAGAAATTGCGACTCAAAAATTAATTGAAGCCGGGCACAAAAATATTGCTTATGTTACGGAACTAACTCATTTTTCCGGCGATACTTCCAAAATGCATTTTAGTGTTGATGACAGATATTTTGGTTACGAAGCCGGGATGAAAAAATCAGGTTTGCAGCCTTTAAATATAAATAATAACAATAAACTTCTTCCAAGAGAAGAACAAGTGGATTATTTTGTTGAAATTCTGTCGCAATCCGACCGCCCAACGGCATTATTGACATATTGGCCTTCCATTGCATTTCCGATTATTCAGGCTGCCCGTATATTAAGATTACATGTGCCGCAAGATTTATCCATCATTACTTTCGCAAGTTGCATGGCGGAAAGCGGTGGATTATCTATTGATGCGATGATTGAGCCTGAAATAGAGATGGGAATAGAAGCTGTTAAAATGCTTAACGAAAAAATAAAAAATCCTGGGAAACTTCTACCTTCACGTTTAATTGATTTTTCTTATAGAAAAGCAGGAAGCGTTTAACCTGAATCCCAATTCCGGCGACTATTCCCGTGATTTAGTCGCCGGAATTGAGTGAATAACTCAGTCATCATCAAAATTGTTAATTTTTTCATTATTTTTCTCCTGAGTTAGTTATCCGTTAAGCCATAATGGTTATGGATAATTAGTTGTTAAAAGATAAAAAAGCGAGCACGACCTTTCCTTTTTTTAAAATAGGAATTCATAACTTTGTAGGCATTATATCATAAAATAAAATAAAAATCTATAACAATCATTAGTGAATTAATACTATTATCCGGTTAGATTGTGGCTTTTCTCTGGTGTTTGCGAGATGTCAAAACTATTCTACAGGCAGGTAATAGAGAAAAATGGCTTATCTGAAAAAGCAAAGGGAGTTAACTGGAATCTAAAGTTTTTTTGTCAAAATAATTAATACCAAAATAATAATACAATTTAATTTCGCCACGAAGTCACGAAGCCACTAATAATACAATATTTAAAACAATAAAATATTTCTTTCTTAATCATTTTGCTGTTCATTATTTTGCAGATTTTTTATTTCGCAGCAACGAAGTGACGCTGTACTCACGTTCATGATTGACAGCAGAATAATTTTTTTAATATAATTTTTATTTCTTATCATTTTGACTATGTCTTTTTTTCTTTCTTTTTCTTTTAAAATGATTTTGTCTAATCCTCAATTACTTAACCGTAACGGGTAAATTTTCTGTGCGCTCTTTTAACGGAGCTAATTCAGGAAGAGAATTAAAGGGTTTGTCCATATACCAATACGCCGTTGCGCACCAATCATCCATCCTTTCCAAATATCCTGCAGCTTTCGGATTTTTTTTGAGTTCTTCTTCCAGTTCTTCTTTAGTGTAAAACTCTTTTCCGTTGCCGGCTTTCATTAGTTTTAAATTCGGGTCGATTCTAAGAAACTGAAGCATGTCGGTGTATCCCGGACCGCCAAGGACTTGAATAGTCACTCTTATATCTTCGTAAAAGTAAACCGGATCCGGCACATGAAATCGGTAAAATCCATGCGCCTCTTTAAAATATGTTTTCGGATTGGATACGTATTGGTTGCCCTGATAAAGATGCGAGAAATAGTCCTGCCCGAATCCGCTGCCGATATAGTCTTCCACACCTGTCCCGCATAGAGTTGGTAAATTTGTATCGCCGTCAAGATAGATTTTCACGTCACCTTCGCCCCACCATGACTGAACGAGGTTAG
>JAOZNZ010000682.1 GCA_029933535.1 bacterium
GTCAGAAATTTTTATTGTTATATAATCCCCTTCATATTTGGAGAAAACAGGTTCTCCTTTTTGTCCGGGAGAATTTCCTTCAGCATAAAAAACTATAGATTCCGGAAGTGATTTTGCGGGAATTCGAATGCAGCCTGCGGTATCACAAAAAACTATTAATTTTGCTCCGTTATCAACCTGCCTGTTTTTACCGAT
This sequence comes from bacterium, assembly GCA_029933535.1. Lineage (GTDB taxonomy): Bacteria > Auribacterota > UBA3054 > UBA3054 > B51-G9 > B51-G9. The sequence continues at coordinate 196 of JAOZNZ010000682.1, forward strand.
CGGTGCCCAGCCAATTGTACCCATAGAGTTGTCAGCGAAAACAAATTCATGACCATCAATTGTTATGTTTGTACAGTCATGCCCTGCGAAAGCGATTAAGTTTCCTGATTCATTCACACGAAAAGAAACTGCTCCCGAACCTTCATAATCAACACAATGTCCATTAATTTTAAATGATTTGAGAGTAATTGATTTTTCCGGAAGTTCAAGTTGTTCTAAAATTCTTTCATCTTCTTCCGAATCACGCGAAAATCCCCCGGGCCAATTTTCTTCGAGCCGGGTGAGATGAGGTGCAACCGCAACCGCTCCGTTAGGAAATCTGCATGCAAGATAATCAGTTGTTCGCGATATGACCTCGGTATTATCACTGTGCTCTGTGTTTGGTGTTACAGCGGGATATGCGTCTGAATTAAAAAGGATTTCAAACCAGTTCCTGGTTTCGTAACCTAAACTTGCGGATTGATCGTCACGCGGTCTGTAACCCAAAAATGTCAGTGATCCTGAATTAGAAACAACTCTGCGTGTACCAATAATTTGTTTGTCACATCTTGCAGTTGTTTCTGTATCACGGTTTGGTATTACAGGATAAATATGGTCAACCAGAAAATCTGTAAGAATAGTTTGAGGAGAAACATTTTCAAAAATATTCTCAAATGTAATTTGACGTCCGGGAGCTATTTCTCCCCAGCCATCCGGCGATGGTGAATAAGAAACGCCAAATAATTCCTGCCATTTTTCAAGCACTGCATTGCCGCTCTTATCAATCAAAGGCGGTGGACCTGCCCAGATAACCCGTCCGCCGCTTTCAGCGAATTTTTTTATTTTTTCCAACAATTCCTGACATGGGAAAGGTTCAAAAGTAATAACAAGAGTAGTAAACAATCTTCCGCCAAGTTCAATTTTACCATCATGAATTTTCCCAAGTTCAATTAGCTTGGATTGAGTAATCATATTTGCATAACCGTACTGTGTCATCCATGACCCGAAACGTTCTTCAACGCTTACAAGATCCAAAGGATATAACATCAGTACTTCGACATCGCGGTGCTGCATATCCTGCACCATGCTGAAAATATTTACAATAGTTCCCGCGCCAAACGTATTCTGCAGTTGCAGTCGTCTGTTGGAAACTTCTATTGGATGCCCCCAATGCGCGCAATAAGAATACGGAATTTCATTAATTATTCCCATAGAACATGCAAGAGCCAAACCATAGTAATTACGGTCCAGCCAACCACATTCGGGATGATCAGTTCCGTTTCCGGTAAGGTATTCACCCCACTTAAAATAATCATGACATGCCGCAGCGGCCTGATGAACAGTACACGACCAAACGAAGTTGGATGTATATTCATATCTTTGACTGTTCTCATTTTTATTCCCGGGACGCCAATGGTCAATTGTCGGACTTTCTGCCCAGGTAGCGTGAGCGCGAGTAAAAAGCTGATTACCTATTTTTTCTTCAGCGTGACGTTTAGCGGCTGTAAAAAGGTCAACGACACCGTCCTGCAGCAAAGAATAATATCCGGATCGCATCAATGCGGTATGATGGATTTCTTCCGGTGAAGAGCCAAAGACATGCATTACTCCTTCATTTGCGCTAAGGTCTATTGTAGAATCTTCCTGACCGTAAACGAAGTAGAGCAAATATTTAGCAAAGTCATTAAACTGATCGCCGAATTTTTCAGCGAATTTTTTTTCGAGTCCCGGGCTGACATATCGTAAAGCGAATTGCCCATGTTCATGATGACTGAAATAATCCCAATCCTGCTGAATGTGCATTTCGTCGGAATAAAATCCGCTTAGTTTAACTCCGGCATCAACATATTTATCCACAAGTGTTTTTAAGTAAGGCAGTGCAGATTCACTGAAATAATCCATCTCCGGACATTTGTACTGCTGTACTATTATCACTCTATCCAGATCACCTATATTTGTCATTCCTTTTCCAAACACCCGTGCACGGCAAGCAACTGTTCCACCGCATACCCCTTCAAAAACTTCCGTTTCTGCTGTTTCAGTTATTTCAACAATCGATTCCGGGCGAACTACTCTGTAAGAAGTATTTGGAATTTTTTCTTCTTTGAAAGCAAATACGC
>JAOZNZ010000110.1:0-853 GCA_029933535.1 bacterium
TTTCGAACACCGAATTCAAGCTTACCTTCCCTAACGACGGTTCTTGCCGCAAGTCTTACGGGTTGATCATCTGCGAACACATTAGCTGCTAATATTAATATAACAAGGATTTTTTTCATAATTTCATAATTCCCTATCTACTTACAATTAAAATCATAAGTTGGCAAAAAGAATGTAGCTGCCGGCGAAGTATGAGCCGGTGGATTGTTCACTTGTCTTAGCATTTCCGATTTTATCTTCCACAAGCTCGTGCCTCGTTCGCAGCTACATTTGTTTGTATTAATTTTACATTGTTTCGACTTTGATATAAACACTATAGTGTGAAGTTATTTAAAAAAGCTGCTGAGAAATGAGGAAAGCAATTTTATTCTCGCGGGATTGTTTTTGATGGCTTTCACGTAAAATTCGCGTGCATTTTTTTTATCACCTTCTAATTCATATTCTTTTCCAAGATGCCATAAAACATTTGCAATACGTCTCTTTATTTCTTTTTCAATTCCATTTTCCCGGACTATACTAAAATGTTTTTCAATAACTCTCAACTGCGCTTCAAATATTTTCCGCTTTTGTTTCTTCGCTGTTGAAGAAGGATGAGAACGAAATTTCACCAGAACTTCCGGACAGTATGCAGATTTGTATTTTTCTGCTAAAGTAAGGAAGAAGTCCCATTCATCACTGGGAATAAAATTAGAATCGAATCCACCTTCCTTTACGCATATACTTTTTTCAACCAAAACTGTGGAAGGAGGAATAAATAATTTCCCGGAAACAAGTAAACGTAAAGTTTCCATTCTGTCCTTAGAACCATTTTGTTTTAAAACTTCTTTGCCATCGGAATAAAATCTCACAAACA
>JAOZNZ010000110.1:863-8951 GCA_029933535.1 bacterium
TTTCGCATTTGATTCATGTAACAAATCAACATGATGCTCAAGTTTATGAGGTAACCATACATCGTCCTGATCAATAAAAGCAAGCCATTCACCTTTTGATTCTTTAATGCCGACATTTCGCGCGGAAGCAACTCCCCCGTTTTCTTTATTGATAATTTTCAGATTTTTTAAGATGAGACAAGAAGATGTTCTGATAACGCGATGGATTATTTCACAGGAACTGTCACTGCTGCCATCATTAACGACAATCAATTCTGCATCATAAAAACTCTGCTGCCCGATAGACAGCAGAGTTTTTTCGATAAATTCTTCGCCATTATAAAGCGGCAGGATTATGGAGATGAAAGGCATAATGAATTTCTAATTGCTCTAATTGACCTAATTTCTAAAGAAATCCCAATAATCCAATAAAAAGAAAAAAACAAAATTGGTGTATTGGATTTTGGTCATTATTTTAGGTCAATTAGAAATTAGGTCAATTAGGTTAATTTATTTATTTCTCCCATTTATCACGGATCATCTTTTCGGTTTCCTTAGTAAGAATTTCTCCGTTCTCAAGAGTCATCGCAGAACCTTCGCAAATTGACTCAATATCAACAACAGCTGTCAAAGGAAGATCAACCGCATGAGGGTAAACAACGGTTTTTCCGGCAAATTTCGCGTCAATTAAAGCCTGCATTCCTTCCTTAAGAGAATCCATTCCGCCTACTGCAGCAAGAGCGTAAACAGGAGCTAATTTGCCCGTTTCCGTAAGCTCAAGCGTATGGCGGATATCATCCATACTCGATCCGCTTGACCCAATGAATCTTTGTCCCTGTGAAACAACTTTACCGATGTTAACAGTCGCGCTTTTACCTGCCGGAATTCCGGCGAAAATATTCATTAAGCCGTCTTCGCCAAGCATTTTTGCTGCTCCTGCAAGAACAGCCGGAACCGGAACAAGCATGACTATATCCTCGAAACCTCCTTCGCTGAGTTCATATAATTTAGAATTAAAGGCGTCTTCGCTTTCGAAATTTTTAGGATTAAGAGTTATAAATTCAATTCCTTTCGCGTCAGCTTTAGCTTTGAGATGAAGTTTCAATTTTTCAAGTCTGTTGTCATCCATATCGGTAACAACTACTTTTTTAGGTCCATCATCCATTTCAAGAGCAAGTTGTGTGTGCATTTGTCCCATCGCTCCCGCACCGCCCGGCAGCCAAAGGCAGCCGTCTTTTTTAATAGTTTTTCTTGTATTATTTTTATATGCTTCAGCAACATCATTAGATTTTGTACCAACATATCTCCAGCCTTTATAATGTATGCTTCCGACATCAATATCAGCTTCAAGATCATCATAATCACCTGTAAGGCAGAAAACGCCGTACATTGTTAGTTGTCTTGATAAAGTTTCGATTTTTTCAACATTATGATTTCCAACAACAATTAAGTCATCAGCAGGTTCATCACAGTTATCGTCATTTTCAACTTTAATATTATATTCCGCGGCAAGTAATTCAATTTCACTTTTTAATTCACTGTCAATATTTGAAGTAACAATACGTTCCGGAACATTATTTCTGCTGATAAGATTTGCGATTAATTTATTTGAAGGCTGACCATCGCCAACGATTCTCATTAATCCTCCGCTTTTAATTTCGTTTCTGAAATTAATTCTATAGGCTGCGATAACGCAGGTCCACGGCTCGATAAGCGCTGCTTCTGATACAGTTAAATTGTCAGTGATTTTCAAAAGATAGCATCCATCATCACCATTAAGAATAGGTTCTGTCATAACGCTGTACTGAGCCATTCCGCCGTTAATAGCATAACCGTAAGCCAGACCTTTTCCGTTGACAAAAATGTCAGCCTGAATAATGAAGCGTTCACCAATTTCAAATTTATCGGCTAGATTCGCACCAACGCCGACAATAGAAAGCACTGCTTCATGACCGGGAATAACAGGTTCTTTTTTTAAATCGTCAACAATTACACGGGGGTGTTCTTCTCCTGCGCGAATAAGTTTAACATCGGAAAAGCAAAGACCGATAGCTTCTACTTTCATAAGGAGTTGATCATCGGAATATTCGGGAACGGGAATAAGGCTTGGTTTTTCGTTTTCGCCGAAAGTTTCCATACCGGCACCAAAGAGCTGCCATGCCAACATTTTTTCAGGTATATCAATTTTTGTATTCATTTTTTTATTATTTTGTTGTTAAATCACTAAATTAATTATTTAATAAATTCTATCAATTTAAGCAGTTATTGTCAATCTATTGTTCTTTAGATCAAATCGTTTCGCTGTTAATTTATACTTCGAGTGATAGTTGTTATCGCATATTATTTGCATTTTACGCGTTAGATTGTTTGTTATCAATTTGCATTTCACATATAATTCATTCCAAGCTATTTGACAGTAATCAAAATATAACGTATAATTTTAACAATAGATTATAACCTCTAAATCGTAAGCTGGAAGCTTACGTTACTTTATATGAAAAAATCTTTCCTGCCACTTACACGTAAACAAGTTGCCGACGTTGTCGAAAGAAAATCTTCCGCTCCGCGCGTCCCGATGATTCACGCGAAAGACTGGGGCGAGGGTCTCGTTGAGCAGTACGGTGATAAACTAAAACAGTTCGACAAATATCCTGAAGACGCGGAATCAATTATGATTAAACCGGTTAACGCGGAAACGATGAACCTTTCATGGGAATGGAATACAAACGCCGCTCACGATTCAAGAATCGTAATTGATGACTGGGCAAAACTTGATGAATTTATTGATAAATTGCCTTCACCGGAAAATGATCCTCAAATTGAGATTGCGGTTAAAAAAACTGAGAAAATAAGACAAATTGACCGCTATCTCCTTTTTGGATGGTGGAGACTTTTCTTTGAACGACCGTGGGATTTGCGCGGTATGGAAAATCTTATGGTTGATTATTATAACGAACCGGAAAATGTTCATAAACTCCATTCAGCTCTGCTGAATCATTTCATAAAATATCTCGACTTTGCCGCGCGGGAAATCAAACCGGACGGTTTTTGGACAAGCGATGATCTTGGTCATCAAACTTCACTAATGATGTCACCGGCGATTTTCCGGGAATTTATCAAACCGTATTATAAAAAAATCGGTGCGTTTCTTAAAGAAAAAAATGTTCACTGGTGGCTGCACAGTTGTGGTAATAATACTGAGATTATGCCTGATCTTGTCGAAACAGGTGTGACCGTTTTTCATCCCGTTCAAAAAGGTACAATGGATGAAATAAAAATTGCACGAGAACTCAGCGATAAACTCTCTTTTCTAGTGGGTTTCGATGTACAACACATTATTCAGGAAGCAGATGAACAAGGCGTGCGAAAAGAAGTCCGGTACTTAATTGATACTTTCAACACTTCAAAAGGTGGAATGTGCCTGGCCGCCGGAAATGGAATTGTCTCCGGCACGCCATTGGAAAATATTGAAGCTTTTCTTAATGAAACTTTTATTTACAGTTCTAATTCTTCATTACATTGAAGCCGATTTCCACCATTCATAATGATTTTTTTTCAAATCTTCAGTTGACGGAAAAGGGAAATAAAGTACACCTTTTTGATTACCAATATAAAAACCGTTTTTTGACCAGTGAATTATATTGCTTAAAGTGTGTGTACGATCTACAGTTTTAGTTTCTTTATTTTTGTCAGCCAAATCAATAAGGCAGTCGCGAATATGCTCAATTCTTGGTGAATATAATTCTCCCGGATCAACTTCACTTGGATTTTCTGCCCACTCAGGCAACTTCATATCTGCGAAAAAGATTTTCGGCACGTGCATTCGATTACACTTGTTAGTAATAAAGCTGCAGAAATCAGGCGGATTCAACGCACTTACTATCAGTGGACTTACAGGAGTGATTTCATCATATAAATGATATTTGGTAGAAAAAGAAGCAGGCATGATGCTTTGCTTCAATTCAAGCACTCGGCCGTCTCGCGTAGTAATATAAAGATTGTTTATCATATCTACCGGAATATGTTCCAACACGCGATAAATACTGACATAAACAGAATGTTTAGCCTTGCCGTCAGAATGTGAAACACACTGTTCAGTCGCGCTTGCCAAATCAAAATATTCATTTTCAAAACCGTCTTTAATATCAAAATAAATTGCCTGACTGTGAGTCCGCTTTAACGTGCCTACAGAAAGATATTGGCCAAACTCGATTGGCGGAAGCATAGACATAATCAGCGATTCCGGAAGCATTGAAAGATATAAATATTTTTTTGACATTAGGACCTCCTTGTTTTATAATTAAATGTTTTTTTAAATAATTTCAAAAGAAAACATAACTTACTTATATTATACATAATTAATTCACCTATGTAAAGTTGCAATTTTTATTATAATCTTGCGAATTCAATTAAAGGTTGAATGTTTCCTTTATCAGCTTTTTTTATCGCATTCAAATAATTAGTTCTTGCTTCACTTTTTTTATTTAGGTTACAGCTGCTCCAAGTAAAATAACTTTTTTCAAAAATATTACTAATAATCACATCCGCCATAAGCCTGGAATGCCTGCCATTACCATTAGGAAAGCAGTGGATTTCCACAAGTCTGTGTTTAAATCTTATAGCAATTTCATCTTCGGAATAAGTTTTATTTTCGACCCAAAATATGCAATCATCTATCAAGCGTCTAAGCTCTTCACCAATCAAATATTTATCAACGCCTATATTTTTGTTTGTTTTTCTAAATTTACCTGCCCAAACCCAGGTATCGCAAAACATTTTATTGTGAAGTAATTTCACAAATCGTTCAGAAAAAACATCTTCTATTTTGAATTTTCTTGAAATCGTCCATTCAATAGCTTTCTCAATATTTAATTGCTCAAATTCATCCAGTTCACCTCTTGTGCTTATAGTTTTTATTAACAAGCCTTCGTTTTCATCTCCATCAAGAGGCGTTTGCCCATCTATATATTCCAAATTTAGTCCCATAAGTATTTTGGCATTTTGTCCTTAATTTCATTTGCTTTATCACTAATTGCTATTTCCAAACGTTCCTGTTTATTTTCCTGATCTTCAAGTTTCATTGACTGTGATGTTCTTAAAACAATTTCCCTCGCCAGTTCAGTCGCGCGTTTATCAATCATTTCTTCAATTTTTTCATTATGAGGAACAAATCCATAAACTAATTTCATTCCCAAAACAGCACCGGCTTCTCTCAAAGATCTAATGGTTATTGAACCGTTTTCTTCTCGTTTTTCAATTTCTTTTATGCTTTGTGCGGTTATATTCAGGTTATTCCCTAACTGCCTCATCGACATTTTCAAGGCTGTTCTAATAGAATATATCCATCCTTTAGGCGGAATAACGCTGTTTTGCACGGATTTAAATTCGAGAAGTTTTTTGTCAACTTGCTCAATGATAAGTTTTTGTTTTGAGTTCATAAGGTTATTACCTTAAAGTTATTTTGTTAATTTAAGGTTATTACTTTAAAATAAGAATGTTTTTTCAGGCTATTACCTTAATATTATACCAGTTGCGGTGCTAGTTGTCAAGTGGGTTTGAGTAAACAGTGCCGGAAAGTGAAGCGAGCCGGTGGATTCCACAAGCTCGTACCTCGCTTGCAGCCACATTTGTTATATTAATTGTTTGCTTTTCAACATTACAAACTTGACATGACTTTATTTAATTTATTTTCTTTTGGACAAATGCGAATAACAATAAGAAAATGATAAACATTGAAGGTTCAGGGATGCCACGATAAAGATATACTTTCCCATCGGCAGCGCCAATTAAAACATCTACGAAAACATTATTGTTCCAATCACAAAAAGAAGGACGGGAACGAGGTGAACCGGGTAAGTGAATAGGTATCCCAAGTGATGTAAGAGCAACATAATTTGAGAGCACGGTATTTTCGACTGTGTTAGTATTTTTATAAAACAAGAGTTGTCCGTCAGTATTACCTGTAATCAAATCTTTCTTGCCATCGCGGTCAAAATCATAAAAAATCGGGCTTGAGCGTCCGGAAGATACAGTTAGAACCGAACTTCCCAGATTAGCGAAACTTTCTGTTTGAAAATCAGGTGTTGAATTCATTCCTTCATTAATGAAAATATGGATTTTCCCATCAAAAGCGCCAACAATCAAATCTTTCTTTCCGTCATTGTTCCAATCCTCAAAAATAGAAGTTGCCCGATAGCCGACAGAAATATCAGAAGAATTTGCCTGCACAAAAGTCCCGGCAGCAAACACCGGATTATTGTCTTCACCTATGCCAAGAAAAATTGAAATTGTTCCTGTTCCGGAGCCTACAAGAAGGTCTTTTTTTGAATCATCATCCCAATAAACAACTCGTGGAAAAGAACCGAGACAGCCACTTGGAGCGACCTGTAAATCACTTCCGGCCGCCTGGGCGAAAAAGTAATTGTTAAAAGCGGGTACAACGGTAGTTCCGTTGTTCAGAAAGACCCTGACTTTTCCTGAACTTTCACCAATAATTAAGTCTTTCCGTCCATCGTTATTCCAATCGAAAAAGGAAGGAACGGAATAACTGCCGACATCAATATCAGAGCTGTTTGCCTGAACAATTTCCTCAGGGCCGAAGTCCATTAAAGCGAACAAAGGGCACGTGCAGAATATAATAGATAAAAGTATGATAAGTTTTTTCATTTTTTTCTCCTTTTTTTTTAAATTTTTTCAGTTATTATAAAACATTAAAATACGAATACTTTTGATAATTTATCTCCTTGATCATAATTTAAAAAATAATCATCCACATTATTTTTGGTCGATTGAAAAGGGGGAATTAATTCTATAATCCATCAATCCATTAATCCATAAGCTGGAAGCATATGTTACTTTATCGGAATGTATTCCTTGAGTTTTTTATCTACACATTTAATATCAAATTTCGCGAAACGCTGGATGCCGTTTTTGATTGGAATGTTTGGCCACTCGTTTCCAATTAACGGCTGCGCGTATTTTATAAAATCATCTGTTACATCAAGCCCATCATCCGACAGCCAGTTTTCCGGTAAACATCTTTCTGAATTAGCTACTGTTTCGAGTGTGACTTTGTCGTAATAAATTTCGTAGTTTTCCGACGGTTTACGCAAAATTGTAGCCATCCATCCGCTGCCGTCTTTCAAAGCTATTTCAACGGCTTTTCGGCCTACTTCGTAAGCTTCTTTCGCGTCAACAGTTGAGGCGTAAATGGAAGTTGAACGCTGAAGTACGCCGGGAACCTGGCCGGTAGCCTGTCCACGAACGCTTAACCCAACATCGTTAAGATAGTTTGTAACAACTTGTGCGACAGTAGTTCTGCTCGCACCATATTCAATATGTCCGAAACCATCGCGCGCTTCACCCAGGGAGCCGCAGTCAAAACCTTCACTAACAACAACGATGCAGCGACCTGCTTCGTGCAATTTTTTGTTCACGTTTTCCGCAAGCGATTCTAAATTATGATGTGCTTCTGTCAAATACAGTTGGATTGGAAGTTCACGATCCGGGTCGGCAAGTCTGGCAGCTGCGGGAATGAAGCCTGCTTTTCTTCCCATTGCCTGAAAGACGGAGACACATTCCGAAGGGCACATTCCATTATTTTCCTGATTTGTATTTTGAATTATGCTTGCCCAATAACGTGCCGCGCTGCCATATCCAGGTGTATGATCGATTATTGTAAACTCTGTGTCTCCAAGGTCATTGTCAATTGTTTTTGGAATGCCGACAGCGATAAGTTCCACACCTTTACGTTTAGCAAGTTCGGATACTTTGTTTGCCGTGTCCATAGAATCATTACCACCAATGTAAAAGAAATAGCCAATGTTGTGCGCCAGGAACACTTCGATTATTCTTTCAAAATCTTCTGTTTGATTTTCTTTAAGTTTGTAACGACATGTTCCAACAACACCGGAAGCAGGAGTCGTGCGCAGTAAAGCGATTTCTTCAGGTTTTTGTTCTGACAAGCTGAAAATATTTTCTGTTAGAATTCCTTCAATTCCGTGAAACGAACCAAAAAGTGTTCCGATAGAATCGGGACAATCGCGGCAGGCTTCAATTACGCCTTGCAGTGAAGAATTAATAACGGGTGATGGTCCGCCTGATTGAGCG
>JAOZNZ010000683.1 GCA_029933535.1 bacterium
ATTATAAAGAAATGATTATCGTTCGCTATGCCGATGACGCTCTTTTATATGTTCCACTTGGTCAGGCGCATTTAATTGAATTATATGTTAGCGTTGGCGATGGAAAACCAACCCTTGACACACTTGGCAGCGGTAAATGGTCGGCAAAAAAAAGAAAAGCCGAACGCGCTGTCATCGATCTAGCAGCAAAACTACTTGAGAGTCAGGCGCAGCGGGAAGCGTTGGAGGGATATGCATTTTCGCGTGATTCTGAATGGCAGCTTGCTTTTGAAAAAGCGTTTCCTTATCCGGAAACTCATGATCAAATACAAGCTATCAACGAAATGAAAAAAGATATGGAAAGTGTGCGGCCGATGGATCGACTTATCTGCGGTGATGTTGGTTTCGGTAAAACCGAAGTGGCTATCCGTGCGGCATTCAAAGCTGTTCTTTCCGGAAAACAAGTTGCCGTTCTCGCTCCTACAACCATACTTGCTCAGCAGCACTGGCACACATTTTCAGAAAGGATGGCTGATTATCCTGTTCGAGTGGAAGTACTATCTCGTTTTGTATCTGCAAAGAACCAAAAGAAAATTGTTCAGGCAGTAATAGACGGTCAGGTAGATATTGTTATTGGCACACATCGTTTATTTTCAAAAGATGTAAAATTTAAAGATATTGGTCTTGTAATTGTTGATGAAGAACAACGGTTTGGCGTTCGCCATAAAGAAAAATTAAAAGAAATGCGATCACTGATTGATGTACTCACTTTGTCGGCAACACCTGTCCCGCGAACACTTTATCAGGCACTAACCAGCGCACGCGATATGAGTACGATTCTCACTCCGCCGCAGGAAAGGATACCTGTAAAGACAATGCTCATCAAGCGGGACAATAAAATTATTAAAGAAGCTATTTTGCGAGAACTTGCCCGTGACGGCCAGGTTTTTTATCTTCATAATCGAGTTCAAAGTATAAATGGTGTTGCTGAAAAGTTGAGAAAATTAATTCCGACCGCCAAAATCGAAGTTGGACATGGACAGATGCATGAGGGTGAGCTTTCGCAGGTAATGGAAGATTTCGGCGAAAGAAGATTTGACGTAATGGTTTGTACTATGATTATTGAATCAGGACTCGATATGCCGAACGTTAATACTATTATAATTGATAATGCTGATATGTTCGGCTTGGCTGATTTATACCAACTCCGCGGCAGAGTCGGCCGATCGAATCGCCAGGCGTATGCTTATCTTGTCATACCCGGTGATTTGTCAATTGACACTTCAGCGCGTCATCGTTTGAAAGCCATTTTAGAGAACACAGCACTCGGTTCCGGATACGCGATAGCAATGAAAGATCTTGAAATCCGCGGTGCGGGAAATATTCTCGGGCCGCAGCAATCGGGACACATAGCTTCGGTAGGATTCACTTTATACTGTAAACTTTTGCAGCACGCTGTTCGTATTTTAAAGAAAGGTAATATTGTTGAGCAGCTTGTTAAAGAGCGGGAAGAAACGGAAAACGCGCCAAAAGCAAAAATTGACTGGCGAAAAGAAATTCCAAAATTTAAACCGGCAACAAGTTCGGTAGTTCTACAATTACCGTTTGCCGGAAATATTTCTGAGGAATATATTGAAAGTCCCGCTTTGAGATTAGATCTGTTTCGTCGTGTGGGGAATGTTAAACGAGTAAAAGATATCCGCCGTCTTGAGGAAGAAATGCGAGACAGGTTTGGAAAGATTCCTGAAGAAACAATTCTTTTGTTAAGATTAGTTGAGATGAGACTTCACGCAAGAGTGAGAGGAATAGATTTGATAGAGTATACAGAAGGAAAAATAATTTTTCGCCGTGAGGGTAGAATTATTACTCCAACAAGTTCATTTCCGAGAATTAATCCCAAAAAACCATTTGAATCACTGGATATAATTCTTGCATGTTTGAGTCATTTGAAACCTCTACCGGGGTAAGCCGCGCTTCCCAGCGCGGCATGGATTATTGGATTAATGGAATAATGGAAAACCACCCCGCCCTACGGGCACCCCTCCTTGACAAGGAGGGGAGTTTAATGGAATAATGCAGAACCGTAATCCGTGATCATCTTCTAAAATCAAAAATCGGTGTTCCTTGTTCTTAAATCGAATGGAACATTGAACATCGAACACCGAACATCGAACATCGAACATCGAACATCGAACATCGAACCAAGAAACAAAGAAGTTCTTAATAAAAATACAACAATCACAAAAAAATGGAAATAAAACCAAGTACAGGATTACCGGGATTAGATGAAATTCTTCATGGCATAAGACTGG
>JAOZNZ010000684.1 GCA_029933535.1 bacterium
TGACGGAGGACCTGTCGGAATAAAAAATCTCGCTGTCTCTGTCGGTGAAGAAGCTGACACTCTTGAAGAAGTTTACGAACCGTATTTAATTCAGCAGGGATTTATCAAAAGAACATCTAAAGGCAGAATAGCGAATCCGATTGCTTATAAACATTTGAAAGCCGAACACCTTTTGCGTGGTGAAACCGGGTTGTTTTAGAAAGTAAGTCAAGCTTCCAGCTTGATATTAAGCTGGAAGCTTAACCTACTCTTAAATCATTCAATGAACTGCCGAAGAAATTATCGATAAAATATGGCATTTGGCTTCGCTATCCCGCCGGCCTTGTGCCGGTGGTTTGAAAAATTAAATAAAAAACGATGTTTTTGCTAAAATTCCCCCGCGACTATATAAGGATTTTTTTGTCGCTTGAAAACCAGACATAATTTATTGAAATGCTTAACTTAAACTGGAAAAATTGTTCGAATGTCGCAATAGCAAAATCTAAAAAATCCTGCTATCCGCAAACACCTCCTTTTCACCCTAATGAAAAATTCCCGGAACTTGATTTCCTGCCGGATTTTCTACCGGATGAAAATAATTCCGTTTACTCTTCCGTACGCGAAACACTGAATTTACTTTTTCCTTGCGCGGGAAAATCTGATTGGAACCCCCTGTCAAAAATTGTTGCACCGGGCGATACAGTCGTTATTAAACCTAATTACATTAAAGAATGTCACGAAACAAAACCGGATGAGTGGGAACAGGTTATTACTCACGGCTCTGTTATTCGCGCGGTATGCGATTATGTTTTACTCGCGTTGAAAGGTGAAGGAGAAATTATTATTTGTGATGCTCCGCAGACGGACAGTTCATTCGACAAAATATGTCGGGTATCAGGTACAAAAAATGTCGTTGACTGGTATAATTCATGGTCGAAAATTAAAATTTCTCTCCTCGATTTAAGAAAAGAAGAATGGGAATCGAAAGATGATGTCATTATCAATCGACAAAAATTGCCGGGTGATCCTAAAGGTTATGTGGCAGTGAATCTTGCCGATAAAAGCGAATTTTACGGTATGAATCCTAAACACGGATTTTACGGCGCGGATTACAATACTAAAATAACTCAAGAACACCATCACGGTAATGTTCACGAATATCTGCTCGCTTCTACTGTTATGAATGCGGATGTCGTTATTAATCTTCCAAAACTTAAAACTCATAAAAAAACAGGAATAACATGCGCGATAAAAAATCTCGTTGGTATTAATGGCGATAAAAACTGGCTGCCTCATTATATTCTCGGCGCTCCAGAAGACGGGGGAGACCAATTCCCGAAATCAGGAATTAAAGAGAGCAGCGAACGTGTTTTAATGACGTGGTTCAAAAAAATTCTTTACTATTCTCCTCAATGGGTAAATCAACTTTTCAGGCCTGTAAAAAAAATAGGGAAATTAATTTTCGGAGATACTCACAAAATTATTCGAAGCGGTAATTGGCATGGTAACGACACAACGTGGCGAATGGCTGTAGATTTAAATAAATGTTTCTTCTATTATTCCCCCTTTTTTAAAGTGGAACATCCCGGTTTTACATCGGGAGTGGGTGAGGGGGATTTGAATTCTCAATCTTCAAACTCAGGTGTCAGGTGTCAGGAAGATTCCCCCTTTCTTAAAGGGGGTGAGGGGGATTTACATTCTCACTATGAAGGCGAAGACCGGCGTATGCCGGTGGGATTAAGGGGGATGTCAAATCCAAAATCCAACCCGGCATCCGCCGGGCGCTTGCGCGAATCCAATCGCAAATACTTCGCGCTCGTAGATGGAATAATCGCAGGCGAAGGTGAAGGGCCGCTCGCGCCTGACGCAAAACCATGCGGTCTTATCATTGCCGGAGTAAACCCTGTTGCAATTGACGCGACCTGCGCGTGGCTTATGGGTTTTGACATTAACAAGATTCAATTCACGAATCAGGCGTTCAATTTGAAAGAATTTCCTCTTGCAAATTTCAAAAACGGTGAAGTTGAAGTTGTTAGCAACGAAGAACAATGGCGCGGAAAACTTGGCGAACTACAAAACGTCGAAACCTTCAAATTTAAACCACACTTCGGATGGAAAGGCGCAATTGAAAGAGTAAAGTAGGAAAAGCATCTTGCTTTTCATTTTATAAAATTATTTAACCACATAAGAATTAATCGTACTGCAAATAAATCGTACTGCAATAAATGAAATTAATTTTTAAAATTATTTTGCCCTTAATTATGAACATGCGAATACATGTTATTGCATTGTTGCTTTTCAATATTAATT
>JAOZNZ010000685.1 GCA_029933535.1 bacterium
ATGATTTATAACGCGATGTGCACAAAAGAAGAAAAGCGTGTGAATAATCTGCCTGAAAAAGGAGGTAAATAATGGAGATTTTACCTGTAATTTTATTTGTATCTTTTGTCGGGATTGTTTTATATCTCTCCTTCTATTTTGCACAAAAAACTAAATCAGCTAAAGGTTATTTCGCCGCAGGAGGTGAAATCCATTGGTCAGTCAACGGAATCGCTTTCGCAGGAGATTATTTGTCCGCAGCGTCTTTTCTCGGAATCTGCGGGATGATCGCTATTGTCGGTTATGACGGATTTCTATATTCAATAGGATATCTTGCTGGATGGGTTGTCGCGCTATTTGTTGTTGCTGAACCAATGAAGCGGCTGGGAAAATACACTTTTGCAGACGCGCTTGATTCAAGATTTAAATCCAAGCGAATTCGTCTTGCAGCTGCAATCAGTACATTAGTTGTTTCGGTATTTTATTTGATACCTCAAATGGTTGGCGCGGGTGTTTTGGTTACTCCCCTCTTGGGCTTGCCTCATTTTGTTGGTGTTATTATGGTGGGAGCAATTGTAATTACAATTGTTGCCTCCGCGGGAATGGCTTCAACCACTTATGTACAATTTTTAAAGGGGGCTTTGCTGATTACTTTTTCAGCAATTCTTTGCATCGCTCTTTTCCAACGTGGATTAACTACAGAACCGGATCAGCATGGCGATGTACCTTTTTACAAATACGCCCTAATTGAAGCTTCAATGGAAGGTGAAAATGTAATGCCTTCAGATCCGTCATATAAATTTTTGCGGCAGGTTAGTCATCACGGACATACATTTGCCGAACTTTCAAAAGATGGAATTACAAACTGGTGGTTTAAAGCTGTATCTGAAGATGGCGCCATTGCGTTAAAGGAATCACAGTCTGCAGTTAAAACTACCGATGGTCGAAATTGGGTTAATGGAGCAATTGCTTCAAAAGAAAACAAATTACGGCAGGTTGGAAATCTTGAAAAAATTGATGGAAAAACCGGTGAAGAAGCCAAATCCGGACCGGTTGGACCCTTAAAATTTATATCAGATTTTTCATCTAAAGACACTATTGTTAAACGTTGGAAAAAAGAAAAATTTACTGTTGGCGGTGACCAGGTTAATATATATTATCCCGTAAACACACCGGGAAATAAATTCATGCGCCCGGGAGTAAAATTTAAAGTTGAAGGTTCACCATGGCAAAAATTAGATTTTATATCTTTAATGCTTGCATTATTTTTCGGTACAGCGGCTTTACCTCATATTTTGATTCGTTATTATACAGTTAAAACACCGGCGTGCGCGAGAAAATCTACTATTGTAGCTATTGCGGCAATAGCTTTCTTCTATGTACTGACATTATTTATGGGATTAGGCGCAATGGCAAACGGAGTATTAAACGTTACAACAAGTAATATGTCCGCTCCGCTTCTTGCAAAATCTTTCGGCGTATTTTTGTTCTCAATGATTTCATCAATCGCATTTGCAACTGTTTTGGGAACTGTCAGCGGTTTAATCATCGCCGCCTCCGGTGCTGTAGCGCATGATATTTTATCCCGTTTCTCAAATTATGTAAAAGATGAGAAACATCAAGTGCGCATCGCCAAACTTACTGCAGTCGGAGTTGGAGTTATCGCGATTATTTTAGGAATTATTTTTCAG
The DNA here is from genome assembly GCA_029933535.1 of bacterium. Classification (GTDB taxonomy): domain Bacteria; phylum Auribacterota; class UBA3054; order UBA3054; family B51-G9; genus B51-G9. The sequence continues at coordinate 1,671 of JAOZNZ010000685.1, forward strand.
GGAATGAATGTATCATTTCTGGTAGGCTGGGCCTTTGCGGTTGCCGCTTCGGCAAATTTACCTGCGATTATAATGGTTCTTTTTTGGAAGAAAACTACGAAGTCAGGAATTGCCGCGTCAATTTTTGTTGGTATGATTGCAGCAATAGGATTGATCTTGATTAGTCCAAGTATGTATGTAAGATACGGATTAAATCCTGCTACCTCCCCAATACCTTTTAGTAATCCGGGTGTTTTTTCGATTCCGTTGAGTTTTATAACTTTGATTGTGGTTTCGCTTTTAACTCAGGACAAAACTAAAACTGTTACTGAAAAAGCATAATAGAACGTTTGATGTTGAACGTGCGAATACACGTTACTTCGTTAGGACGTTTGACCCCACATTCGCGGGGCACGCGTTCGACTTAAATATAAAGGCGCTTGTTTATTCAAGCGCCTTTATCATTGGACCTTAAATGTTTTTGATTTCAGTTAATTTGTTCACTACTGACACAAGGTCAGCAGGATATATTTCGCTATACTTTGTTCTTTTCGTGATTTGCACCTTGATTTCAAATAATTATTTTGTTATAATTCGTAACGTTACGAGAGTTCCGGTATTTTGTAT
>JAOZNZ010000111.1 GCA_029933535.1 bacterium
GAGCCGGTGGAGTCCACAAGCTCGTGCCTCGCTCGCGGCTACATTTGTTTATATTAATTGTTTTCATATATCACTACAAACTTGACATGACACTAGCAATAGTTATAAAATAATTTATTTTGGACAATAATAACTAAAATTATACTATATTAATATCAATTCGTCAATATTGCTTTTTACCCAATTATAAGTTATAATATTTATGTTTGGTAAATTGTAAACTTAAAATAATCGTAAAATATGTTACACGCAAAAAATACCGCTAGAGGAATCGCATTAGTCGCTGTTCTTGCAGTGCTGACAGTACTTGCTGTAATGGCGGCCACTTTTGCCGCACTTTCAAACACAGAAACTACAACAGCAAAATATTCTATTCATTTAATGGAAGCCCGTGCGTTTGCAGATGCTGGTGTTGAGCATGTAAAGTCTCTTCTCTGGTACGACACAGTTATAAATAAAAGCAGTTCAGATTCTTTTCAGGATTATTGGTATTCTACTTTTGACGGGAGCCTGCTTAAAAAAAATCCTGAAGTTGATGTCGATGGAATTAAAAATAACGGCCCGGGAAAAAACGGGAACGATGCAGTTTGGATTCCTGTTCATAATGAAGAGGGTAGTTTGATTGGCCGATATGCTGTTCTTGTCGAAGATGAATGCGGGAAAATTAACATCAATATTGCTTCTATGGTTCCACCGTTAAAACCGAATGAAGGACTTGATTCCCGTGAACTTTATCTTGGAGACGGTAAAAACAAAGGATTACCCTTTAGCCAAAAAGCATGCCGGAGACTTCTGAAAAAACGTTACGGACCGAATGGTGTTCCAGGTGCCGCAGGAGATGATAATTACAATAATTATTTTTGTATGTCTGACGGACTGGATAACAATTCCAATGGGGAAATAGATGAAATAGACGAAGGTATAAACGAATGGGCGGAATATGTACCTTCGCGTCCATATGGAGATGACAGGTCATTTTTCAACATGAGTGAGGTTTTAAAAACTTTAATGCCGAAAACAAAGCCGTCAAAAAAAAATGTGGCTGTACTTCGAAAATACGGTACCCTGGTATCAAAAAACCAATACCTGAGATGGAGTGACGCCGACCAAAAATGGGTCGATAAAAAAAATATAAACGTTTGCACTCCAAGACAGCTGTATCAAACTCTCCGTGACGCAAACGAAAAATATAATTTCGAGGGAACGGCAAATCGATTACGTCGTCTAACGGCCTGTATGAGTGATTACCGTGATGAGAACAATGTGCTTTCCACTATTTCGAGTAAATATGGAGTTGAAGCCGTATGTTTTAATGAAGTTATGGCAAATGAAGGAAGTAAAATACGTCAGACGTACCGTATTCAATCTTATCGAGCAAGTGATGACAGGGTACATAACATTGCGTATTACTATGGTAATCCGGATTACAGAGAGATTGAATCGTTAAGTGATGATAATGTAGCAAATCGGGAAAAGTTTTTTGGAACAGGGGAAGTTGCGTTTCCTATTTATTCAAATAAAGTTAAACGTGTCGGTTCTACCGTGAGTATTGAGTTGCGGGACTTTCCATTACGCGGAGCAGGTTATTTTGATGGATTTCGCGATTTTAAAAATCTTTTACGGTCGCGTGGCGCACAATATATTTCAGGTGAGAAAATCAGGTGGCCTGAAAACATATGGGCGAATGGTTATCTTGCTGTATTTGAAGATACAACAAAAAACGCGAAACCTGCAAAAGTTTTTAAGATCAGAAGTTCAAATACTAAAAATCAAATTTTTCTTTACGGAAATGAAGTTAGCGCGGATGACCTGGTAAAACTACAAACAAGAGTTTACCGGTATGCTCAGATCCGCACATGGACATGGGAAAAATCTTGTTACGCGGAACATCCGAAAGTATCAGGATGGTTTGTTTTTTCAGGATTGGAGCCAAGAGATTATTACAGAGTTTATATTCAGGAAACTAATCTGGAAACCCCTACCGATGACTCATTAGGTGGAAACAGACACTCCGATGTTATGGATGTTGATGGCGTAATAACAAAATATAGTGAACAGGAAATTCATAAACTACGCTACAAATACAAAGATGGTGACGTTCAGCGCGCTGACAATAAAGGTATGATGGATATTTATATTACCAGCTCGGGAAATTGCGGAACAAGGAACAGAAATCGTTTTAACGCCGCTTATTTCGCCAGACCGGATGTTATTGAATTAATAAATATCAGCTCCCGTCCAATCAGTTTACGTGGATGGAGTTTTGTCGCAAATACCGGCTCGCTGTCTTACGATCTCGGGAAAGTGGAAAACGCGTTCGTTTACTCCCGGGCAGACGGCCGAAGAATTGAAGATTCTAATCCTGTTATTAAACCAAATGAGTTTTTCTATTTTTGTAATAATGCTGAAATTTTTGACTATGATTATGGATCGGTTAAAGATGGTAATTGGGGCGGGAATGCTAACGAAAGAATGCCGGTATATGAATTTGATGATGATAATTGGGGTGTTCGTTTTAAAATTAAAAGTCTGCGCGAAAGCTTTAAATCCAGCGAAGGTTGGACAACATACATCCAATGCGATAATGAACAGTGGAAAGACGACCAGTTCGAAAACGAATTGGCGGAATTCCAAACCGATAGAAAATCTACAGGCAGTAAAATCTCTCCCGATGGTGTTCGCGCTCTTGTAACAGCCAATTCGCGGAATACTTTGGAATTTACAGGTTTGAAACTTGAAGAATATTCTGATGTAAAACCAGGTGATTATGTCATGATTGTCGGCCTGCCGCGTATAGGTGGTTTTGTCAGTATGACACTTAAAAATGAATACGAGCAGATTGCAGCAAGGCTTGTTGAATATGGTGATCCGGGAAATGAAGCCTCAAAAGACCCGGACAGCTGGATTGGATGGTCAAGTGAAAAAGATGATCCAACACGTGAAGAATGGATTTTGAAAAAAAATCCTACTTTTGGTGGAACTGTTGCTAAAGCAATAAATAAAGTTTCTAAATTAAAGGCGGGAGAGCAATCTTCTATAAAAAACGGTCCTTTTTCTTCTGTTGGTGAGGCTAATGAAGTTAGAAATGTAACTTTATGGGAAAGAAAAACTAAAAAAGAAAAAGACGTTAAAGCTAAAAAAATTATTCAGGGCGCTGCAGATTTTTTCTGTACCAGCGGAATTCGACTTGACGCTGAAGAAGAAAAAGCGAATGTTAAAGGATGGGCTCCCGCATATGGCGAAAGCGAATTGAACAGTCGGGACGGTGTTACACTGAGAAAAGCGAAATGGGAAAAAGACATGTGGGTAAACCAGTCTGTTTCTATTCTTACAGGACAAAATCGCGGCGAAATCTTTGCAATTGACGGCAATACGGCGAATAAAGTAAATGTATCAGGCAGATCGATACCGAACCGTAAAAATTTTTCAATAAGAAAGGACGATAAGTTTTCTATTGGTCCGGGATACACTACTTCCTTGTTTTATACGAGGAAAGAAGTACAGCCCGGAATATGGGAATGGAAAAATAAAGGAATCCCGAAAGGGATTTACGATCTCACTTTATTTGGTTTAAATGATTCGATTAAAACCACAGAATTTCTTGAGGAAAATCATAACTCTTCCTTAGATGTTTATCTTTTTAATTTTGAAAAAGAAATTTTTGATTTAATAAAGAAAAATGTTAAATATAATAAAAATGATTCCGCTTTTGTAGGTGAAATTTTACCTCAGCATATCTCTCCTTCAGGTGGGATCAGATTGAAATTAACACCGCATAATTTACAGGATATCGATGGAAGCGGGTTCGCGTGGTTCGATTGTGCTTATGTATCACCAATGCCGGCGATAGGTGCGATAAACATCAACACTGCCTCGCTTCGTGTTCTTCAATCGCTAAACAAGATAACTCCTGAACTAGCCGACAATATTTTTTACGGAAAAAACAACGAAGGGGAAAATTGTCTGAAACCTTATAAAACAATCGCCGATCTGCTTGATGTACGGGGGATTTCAATTAATATTTTTGGTGCTATCGCGAATCTTATTACTGTGCGAAGTGACCAGTTTAATGTTTATGTTCTCGCGGAAAGGATTGAAGATGTTAACCATGACGGCGCTTTTCAACCTAATGAAGGTGATAAGATTGTTGCTGTTGCGCACACCCGCACTTTACTCGACCGCTCAAAGCTTATAATGGAAGAGGACATAAATAAGCAGAAAATTCAAATTATTGAAAAAGAGAATTAATGACAAAACGATTATTGACAGAACAATAAAAAAATTTATATTTATTATCATACTTTATGGTATCATACTAATGAGTATGATATCATTTTTTATTAATAAATTAATTGTGCTTGATATCCCAATTCCGGCTTGCAGGCATAGCAAAAGACCATTGCTTTTTGGGAAAGTAAGTCAAGCTTCCAGCTTGAAATTAAGCTGGAAGCTTAATCTACTTTAGCCCGTTAGGGTGGGGTGGTTCTCCTTTAAGTCCCTTCAAGTCCTTTTTGTCCTTCAAATCTTTTCAATCAACAAAAAATATTTAATAATTAACGGAATGTTCAACCCGCTTAGGGTTGTTTATGTCTACAAAATTATATTCCGTAGGTTAAAAATCTACGTCTATTCACGTTTTGCCCTTTGGGCAATTAGTCGCTATGATATAAAGATTGGTTTCCCCGATGCGCTTGCGCGCTCGGGGTTATTTCCTTTTTGTCTTTCAGGCAAATTATTCTTCACGGATAAAATGGTTTGGGATAATTTGTTAAACCAAATTCCGGCGCCATTTCTAAAAATCCGCGCCTTAAATCAGGGTCTTTTATTTTTTTATATCTCTTAATAAAATAAACCACTATATTTGTTCGATCACTTTTTACTAATCCTTGAACCATTGCCATTGACGCATATTTATGCGCAAGTGAAGGTTCATCTTTATGAAATCTAAGCAGGTCAATGAGTTTCCAACTACGCTGTTTGTTGATATAATCAAAAGCCCGCGGCAAATCTTCTTCAGTCATGACGTTTGCAAAAGCTAAGCCGAAAGTACCTGCGATTCTTTTATCGAAATCATTTTCATTTTTCCCTTCATTTTTATTTATATTTGCCCAATACACTTCTTTAAGTTCCGGTTTGGCTTCTCCGGATATTCTACCACCTTGTTCGTTATAATAAAAACGCAAATCAGGATATTTTTCACTAAGAGTTGCCAGCTCTTTTAATTTATCTACATAAAAAGAAAGATTAGCTTCAGTTTCAAGCGGCATTTTATCTAACACTTTTGCTTTCTGACGAAGCATAGTCCGGTGTTCGGTAATTATTTGTTTTTGGCTTTTGCCCTTTTCTTCTTCTTTTCTCAAACGTTCTTGCTTATCAACCAATTTGCGATAGTTTTTAATAAGATTTTTGGAATCAGTTATCCATTTTTTATACGACTTTCCTTTCGGGTCCCAACTTGCCATATCTTTTTTTGTATATTTTTCATAAACCCGGTATGACTCTTCTGTCATTTTAGGATATAATGAATTAAAAACACTATAATCAATATAGTTTTCTTTTGAATTAGGTGAAGAATTCCAGTCTTCATCTAACAGTGATTCTAATTCAGCTGTGGTTTTAAGTTTGCAAACTTCATCCAACGGGCGGGACATTCCAAAAGATTTATTTGATTCATCATAATATCTCTTATATTTCTTATATTCTTTAAAAAATTGTTCATCATTGACGAGTTTATTTGTAAGAAGAGTAAGGTCCATAACTGCGGCAAGTATTGTATAATAAGCCGGATTATTATAAAAATTAGTGCTGTAAGTAAAAATTTTCGGTTTAGCATATTCCCAGCATTCTTCAGGATATTTGTTTCTTAATTTATGAGCTATATATTCCAGTCTACCAATTTCTTTTTTCTTATAGTAATCCGCCTTCCTTTTATCTTTTCTTTTCGTAATTTTATTATAAGGAATACAAGAATCCGCAGCTTCTATAAACGCGTTAATTAAAACACCAACATTATCTTGTGTAAAATCATTTATTGTTTTTTCGTTATTTATATCTGTAGATGAAAAAACATTAAGCTTATTGTTTGATTTAAGTTGTCGAGCAACTGACTTTTCAAAGATTGCTCTCGTTTCCGGTGATATTTTCTTTGTATAATAATCCTCCTTTTCCCGATTATATTGATTATATTGTAAAGAATCAATTATTTTTTTCGTCGTTTTTTGGCTTTGTTGAAATTCAGCTTTAGTTATAGCAGTATCTTTAGCAAATGAATGCAAGATTAAATTTGTTTTCGCGAAAGCGACAGATAACAAACACAAACAAGCTGTTATTAATATTAATTTTTTCATTTTTTAATTTGCGTAAAGGGTTAAAATATTATTATCTATTGTAACTTTTCCACCAACAATACTGAACTGACCGGTAGAAGTGGTTTCGGGGCAAATTATGTCGGCAATAACTCCAATGGTGCCATTTAATAATGTGCTGCCATAACCGAAAATTGTATAATTTCTTTTGCCATATACATCGTGGTCTGTACCTGAACTACTACCTGAATGAACAAGTATTATATAAAGGTCTTCTGGCCCACCATCACTAAGTGCTTTAGGAAATCTATTTACTGTTTCTTTGGTATCGTCATCCTGAGTGCATAGTTTTATTTCTTCATTATCTATTACAGCATAAATATCTTTAAATTTGCTTGCTCGTGTGCCGGATATTGTTACTTCACGGCATATCGCACCTCTGTCTGTCGGAACACTTTCCGCATAATTGCTTGAAATATCGTTTAACGTGCCGCCGGCGAGAAGGTTTGTGATAGTAATAAAAACACCGTGTTCATCGGAATAATTTCTTGTTATGCCAAATTCAGCATGAAGTTTATCATCACCATGAAATATAAGATTTTTAGGAGTGTGTGACATTCCTTTGTACGAACTGGAAAAAACAAGTTTTCGATTATCTGAACTTGGCGTAAATTCAGTTGAACAACCTGAATAATCAGGAATAAATCCATCAGAAAGTCCTTCCATCATTGTATCAAGAGTATTTAAAGGAGCTAAGTTAGGCAACAAATGATGTCGCATTTGTTTTTGATAATATTCGGAAGAATAACTTTCCCATTTCCCATTCAATGCAATTATATTATTAAAAGGATCTTGACTTGTGTACTGCATGTAAGAACTGCCTATTTCCGGCGCGTCTTTGTAAGCATCAGCGCATCCGAAAGCAGAACCAATATCGAATTTACCTAATGGCCAAATCTTGCCGGTGCTGTCTTTATAAATATTAGCAATCGGTGAACCGGAATGTGGACCACCGACTGAAATGTATTGTTCAACTTTGTCATCAAAAAAATCTTGTGCTCTATAAAACTCATGACATAAATCGCACAAAATATTCCCCCAACTGTGGGCGATGAGAGTTACTTTCTGGTTGACGGAATTATTATAACGATCTTCAATCAAACTTTTCAGTTGACCGATTTGTGTCAATATAGCACTGTCTTCTGTTGAACCGGCATCATAACAGAAAAATTTAACATCATAACCAAGGTCTTTTAAGAGCAAGTCAAAGTCATTACAGAAAACTTTCCGATCATCAACATCAGATTCAGTTTTGGGTTGCGACATAATCCCGTGAACAAGAATAATAGATTTAGATTTAATACATTTTATTTTATACTTATAATCAGCAAGCATAATATTTGTATCAATTTTAACGTAAACTTTTTTAGGCGAATCAACCTTAAAAAATACGGTTTGTATAGTATAGGCAACATTTCCGGCAAATTTATTTGTCCACCCGATTTGTGTCCCATAATTATTGCCGTTTGCCTCATAAATAGTAATGTTAAAAGGTTCTGCAGGAATACTGTCAATTTCAGTTATAATACAATAAAAACCCGTGTCAAGTACTGTTTGGTTTAGTGTAACCACTTCAAAAACATCTGTGTCAACCGGGATAGATATTATCCCTGCTTCCGGTTCGCTCCACGTTGCACCTTTAGAATGCAAGACTCCATTGACATAATCAGTATCATCAGCTATAATTACACCGCGATAATTTGTATAGGAAGGCACATCTGAATAATCATCAATTCTGAATCTTTGATATTTCTTTCTATGCAATGTAACATTATAAGTCTCGTTTGTTCCGTTGCCATCAATATCAGAAAGTACGGTGTAATATTGATTCTCTTTTTCTACACTATAAATATCATCAAATCCATTGTCGGCTTCGGACTGTTGTACTGTGCCTTCAAGAGACCAATGTGTATCACTTTGGTTTTTATTAATACTTGCAGGCAAATTACCGGAAAATCCACTAATATTATTTGTTGTACAAAATATAAAGTTTGTATAAAGATTAGGATACATACGACTATAAAACAAGTGATATTTGTAAATGTTTGTATCTATAGCTTTTACATTATTAACCTGACACATAAAAAACAAAATTATTAAAAAGCAAAAAGTTATTTTTTTCATTTATTATACCTCTATTGTACCATTTTTAATTTATAAAGTGAATATCCATTAGTTTGAGAAATCGACTTTGTTGGTAACTTATAATTTGAAGGCGTGACAACATAAGTTATTTTCTTAAAAAGTTTTGGCGAGAAAATATTTTGTAAAAAGTATTTGTCGTCCTTTACACCGGGAAATCTTTTTGAATGTCGAGGAGAAAGCATTTCAGTTAAAAAAAGACTTTTGTCATATTTGCCACCGGCATAAATTAACGGCGCGTCTTTCGGCACATTTTCATCTATCATTTTTGAAATGGGTATTGCCGGAACTGAAATTGAAGAGGAATATTTTTTCTGTCGAACAGAAGCGACAATTGTTAAAACAAACATTCCGGCAATAAGGGCATATAAT
>JAOZNZ010000686.1 GCA_029933535.1 bacterium
TCTTCAAATGAAACATTTGATATTTGAAGACCAATTGATGCTTTCAATGAATTAACAATAAGTAATGCGTCAGTTTTTATTCTGTTTATCTCACGCAAATATTGAAGTTCAAGTATTACAGCCGGACAAATTAAAAGTTCATTTTCTTCTATAACATTTAATGTTTCTTTAGAAAAACGTGAAACTTCACAATTGTACAGCCAAACAACTATATGAGTATCAAGGTAAATCATTTTTCCATTCCTTAATCCAATCAACATGAATTATTGATTCAGGTGGCACATTTAAACAATTGTGCCTGGTAAGCCGATCAAGTTTTCTAGGTTTCTGTTTAAGAGAAACTTCTAAAATGTTATTATTCTTTTTAATCTTAAGCGAATTACCTGTTTCTATAACATCATCAAGCAGTTTATATAAATTACTTCTGAATTTTGTAGCATTTACAATCATAATTTCCCTCAACAAAATTGTTAACTAATTTCACGTACGTTTATATTATATCATACGTACTATGTTTTGTCAATTAACATTTTCCAATACCTTCATGAAAATATACATCGCCGGCGCAGTAAAAAGAAGACTGTCTATTACATCAAGTACTCCCCCCATTCCGGGAATATATCCTCCAGAATCTTTCACCTTCGAATCACGCTTGAATATCGATTCAGCCAGATCACCGAACTGTCCTAACACACTTAATATTCCAGCGATAACCAATCCCAAACCGGCAACCGCAAAGGCATTACCGCTATTAAATATTGCTTCGCTTAATTTTATAAACATTGGATGTACTGATGGTAATGTCGAAGCAAGTACAGCACCAAGAATTGCCGCAAATGTTACCCCGCCAACGAACCCTTCAATAGTTTTATTAGGACTGATTTTGGGAACGAGTTTATGTTTACCAAACCATGTTCCGTAGAAATACGCGCCAATATCAGTGCTTTTAACCACAACTACAAAAAACAAAAAGAAAAATCTGCCGTCTATCTGTTCCACTCCATTCCAAAGAACTATTCTCATTATAAAAACGAGAAGCCAAGTCACATAAATAAAACCGGTAAGAGATGAAACTACTGTAGAAAGAGCTGTATCAATTTTTTGTTTCGCAACAACAATTATTGATAAAGATAAAATTGCAAGAAAAACAGGCATAAGAGCGAAATCTTCTATTTGCAGTTTTATATTTAAAGATACAAAATATACAGTAAAAATATACAGTACAGAAAAAATTATTCCCCACAAACGAAGTGGCTTGTAACCTTTCTGTTCCGTGAAATTATAAAATTCCAAAAGCCCTACAGAGGAAATACCTGATACAACTATCGGAAGAAATATGCTTGACCACCCGCGTGAAAACGTTACAATTAACACAAGTGAAATTATAAGCACACTGGCGCTCATTAATCGATATTTAAGCATAAGGTTCTAGGTGTCAGGTGTCAGGTGTCAGGTGTCAGGTAATAAATTTCTAATTGATCTAATTGATCTAATCAAATCCCAAAATACAATTTCTAAATCCCAAATGAAACTCTTTTTTTGTTCATTTTTTGCTTTTGGTCATTGGATATTCTTTAGGTTAATTAGAAATTAGATTAATTAGGTCAATTATGACGAGTTACGGGCCACGGATTATGGATCACGGATTACAGATTCTTCCCCCGTATCTTCTTGAGCGATTCTGATAATCAGCTATTGCTATATAGAAGTCATCTTCTTTGAATTCCGGCCATAAAATCGGTGTTACATAAATCTCCGAATAAGAAATTTGCCATAAAAGAAAATTACTTATCCTCATTTCACCGCTTGTCCGAATCAAAAGTTCAGGATCAGGAATGTCAGGTGCGTAAAGATTTTGCTTAACGGTTTCTTCGGAAATATCTTCCGGAGCTAATTTCCCGTCTTTTACATTCAATGCAATTTGTCGAATGCAATCAACAATTTCTGTTCGCGAACCATAACTTAAAGCAAGAATTAAATCAAGTTTAGTATTATGTTTTGACTTTTCGATTGAACGTTCTAGTTCTTTGCGAGTACCATTCGGCAATCTGGCAATCTGTCCGATTGCTCGAAGTCGAATACCTTTTTCGATAAGTTCATCGATATTTTTTATAAGAAATCGACGTAGAAGTTCCATCAATCCTGCCACTTCGCTTTTCGAGCGTTTCCAGTTTTCTGTTGAAAAAGCGTAAAGGGTCAGATAACGAACGCCGGTATTATCGCAGGCACGAAGCACAGCTCGAATAGTTTCGGCGCCTGT
>JAOZNZ010000687.1 GCA_029933535.1 bacterium
TATAATTGTATAAAAAGGTGTTTAACTCTAAAGTTGTATAGATAAAAAACAAGCTTAGCGCCGATACCGCAAAAAGTTTTGCCCCTTCAAGTTTATTTTTTGCCAAAACAAAATACGTATAAGAAATTACCGCAATTATTGATGCAAAATCAAAAAATCTCATTAAAGTATAACCACTCCCATATGTTAAATGTCCAATCCTGAAATGTAATGCATCCAGATCAAAAATGAATAGTTTAACCATCAACCCGAGAAAAAGGGATACAAGAACGACCTTAAAAACGTTTTTGTGTGTGGTTTTTAATTTATTAAGAACCAAAATAATTCCGCCAACCCAAATGAGTGTAATAAGCGGTATGCGTAACGGAGAATAAATTACGTTACAGGCATAATAAAATTCAAAATGCAGATAAATAAAAGTTAGAATTGCGGCAACCCAAATAAAGAAACCAATCATCCGGCTTTTATCTTCATACAATGTTACACCACCTTCGTCTTTTATAACTTTTTGTCCAAACGGCTCTTCATTTTTAAGAAGCCTGTAGCCAAGCGCGACAGATAATATAAGCATACCGAATGTCATAAATCTGGAGATCATTTCCGGGAAATAATTTATTGCTTTTATGTTTATAAAACTATTACCCATGTCAAAATACAACACTCTTGTAAAGGCAATAAAGTAAATAAGATACGCGATTGCCCTTAAGAATTTATTTTTTAGTTTAGAACTCATCCACAGGAAGATAAACGCTTGAATTGCCCATGCAGTTGTCAGCCACATATCAGATAAAATTAATGGAATTGTTATTGTAACAAAGAAGGACGCAAAACCAATAAGGAAAACCATTAAGGCTTTATCTTCGATTTTACATTTGATAAAATAAAATGTTTTCGCAATATAAAAAGCCGCTAATCCCAGGCTTACGATTGCAACATACTCTTTAGGATATAAATCGGTAATAAGAAAATACATTGTTAAAGAATATATTGTAACATTTGTAAACATTCCTATTAATTCAAGAACAGTAGATTTTTCTTTATTTGCAAGATTGTAAATAATTGTTATACCTGAAAATAACAAAAAATAAACCGTAGCGAACGATATTACAGTTGCAAAGTGTATATTTTTATCATAAATTTTATGCAGCGCCGCAAAAAAGACCGCATACGTAAAAATAAAACTTAACACGTTTAATAGTTTCCAACGTTTATATCTTGCAATAACCAGAACTCCTAATCCCAGAAGCAGCATATAAGAAAAAAGCGCAAGTATATTTTCGCTTCCCGTACTCAACATTATAGGAGTAAAATAACCACCGATAGTTCCAAGTATCGCAACAAGAAGGGAATCTAATTTAACTGCAAGAACTCCGGAAGCAACAGTAATTAATATCATAACGGCAAATGCATAATTTATCGGTATAAGGTGGTACATTACTGAACTTGCGAACGCGCTGAAGTAAAAAACCGCAATTGAGCCGCCGAGAAGGCCCTGTCCAATAATATGGTATTTTCCTTTAAGAAGTTTTATGCCGCCGATCAACATAATTGCTCCTGACAGAATGCTCATACAAATGCGGCCATTCGGACCAACTATTGAATTTTCGATGGAATATTTGAGTAGGAAGCCTATTCCTATAACAATAAATAGAATCGCGGTTCTTAACAGCCATGTAGTTGCAATAGCGTATTCTAAAGAGAGATTTTTATTTCTGAATTCTTCACCGACAATTATCCAATTCCATATCCGTGACAAAATATTTTCTATTTTATTAGCTAATTCCGAAGTTGCTTCAACCGATTTGATTTCAGGTTTTTTTCTTTCGGGGATTTGTACCGGTTTAATTTCCGGAATTTTTCTTTCGGATGTTTGCACTGGTTTTGGCGGGACTGGTTCTGTATAAATCGGCACTTTTATAGAAGATGCAAGCGGAGAAGGCACCGTTTGTTTTTTAATTTCCTTTTGAGGGAATTTTTCTTCATAAGTAACTTTCTGTTTTTCCGGTAAAACTTCTTTTGGTTTTCTATGTTTTATTTTTGCTGAGCCCAACAAATCTAAAATTACATTTAATTTACTTGAATTTTCGTTTACCTTAGAATTTGTTTTTTTTGCTTTAGAAATTAAAACAATTGTAAGAATGACTAAAACTAATAATAATATTTCCATTTTTTCCTCCTTTTGATATAAAAGGTTCTGTCAAATAAAATAGACAGAATTTGTTATAATGCCCTTTATTTATCGTACTTTAGGGCGTTTTTT
>JAOZNZ010000688.1 GCA_029933535.1 bacterium
TATTTCTTCCTCATATTGATTCGGATCGGCAATCGACAAATTTAGTTGATTGTCTGTTACTTCTAACATTACGATCGCCGGTTTATCAACTGAAACGGTTAAACCTGATTCTAAATCCCTCTTCCCCACTCCCGATGTAAAACCCGGAAGGGAATTTACGCCAATAGATCCGGGCTTATAAAAAACTATTTGCGTAATGTTCGAGTTAGACAGTTGTACAGCTTGAATCGAGTCAGAATTTTCCAGTATTTTGACAGGAATATTTTCAAAATAATTTTTCATTTTTTCTTCTGTGATATTTGGAAGAACAAGATAAGCGTATTTCGCGTCTTTAGGTTTAGTAAGATGATTAATTGAGAGCTGAAAAATATTGACTGTTTGAACATCTCCTGAACGATGTCTTACATCCAAATCATTCCAATCACCCTTCCGGATTTCCGCCCATAATTTTAGATTAACACCATTGTTATCCGGGAAAATAATATAACCTTTATCATTGCAATAAAACCATGCGCCTTCAGTAATGTTAGTAAAATTAAGTTGAACATTTGAATTTAAAGAAATAGTATCCTGAATTCCGTTTATAAAATATGTAATATCTGACTTTCTTTCCGGCTGATCAATTGTTGTCCAAATCTCATTACCCTGATATGGAGGATGTTTTCTTATTTCGGAACCAAGAGCTGCAAATCCATTGTCAAAAAAGAAATATCCTTTGTTTGCCGTTACTTTACTGTAATCATTTGCACGGTGAAGTCGAAAAGCACATAGGCCATAGTTACCATCTGAAATCCCTCCCGCGAAAGAATTAAAACTTTTTAAGTTTAATCCAAAATCTACATTGGGTAAATTATCTTTTTTTTGCTCAGCTGTAATTCCCGGGATTGCGCGGAAGTTCCAACCAACTCTGGCATTTCGGTATTCATCCCCGGTTTTAAAAATCATAGTCGAACCTTCACCGAAATGATAGTTTAATTTGCCTCTTCCGCTGCCTGATTCCGGTCCCGTTGTACGGTTTGAAATCATTTTAACCGCGACATAATCGTAAGGTTGAGCGCGAATCATCAGGTCGGAATTATGAAAATATTTGCTTGCGTTAAAAGAGGGATATTTCATTGATGTATTCGCCAGTCTATTTTTCGTTTGTTCAAGCTCATCATTTCTTACAAGATTCTCAGCTCCTGCAAGTTGTCTTAAAAGATCAATTTGTCCAATTATAAAACTATTATCCCGTAATGCGTCTTTTACTAAATTATGCCGACCACCAAGTGAATAAACTCCCTGGTTACGATAAATCTGCCATTGCCATCCATCAAGAATTCCGTCTGCAAGAATGTTCAACTGAGCATCGGTCAGACCCCAACGTGTGCCTTTCAAATATGCACAACATTTCCGCGTGAGATATAACCAGTCACTACCATAACCAATCCAATAATTTTGACCACCGCTGCCATTATGTTGATGCCATGACCCATCTGCAAATCTACCGTAATCGTATGATTCACCGATCATAAAAGTTGAAGCCACAATATTTGTTATATCATTGAACATTTCAGGAGAATTGGCTAATGCTGCACGACCAATCATACCCATAAGGCGATAAGAAATGTTTGCGCCGGCAAAGAATTCACCATAATTATTCTGAGTCCAGGCATAATTCGCCCAATCAATCATTCCGTCCATAAGAGTATTTAATTGCTGAACCATTGAAGGAAAATTGATCTTGTCATTTTGAATAGCATCATAAAGACAAAGACCTATAGCATCCATGGAGGATGGTTCGCTGAATGCTCCTGCAACCCAACCCCCATTACCGGGATTATGGTCAAGCCAGTATTGAATTGCGGAATAAAGATTTGTTTTTAAATGAACATTCCCTTTCCATTTCGGATCTTTCTTATATGCCTGCGCCATAAGAAGAAGCCGGCTGGTCATTATATCTATAGTTGAATCTTTGTCAGAAAAATTTCCGTTAGGTTTTAATAATAACAAATATTCAGAGACTGTTTTACGGGGCGAATCACCGGATAATCGATATGTCTCTGCCCATTTAATTGTTCTATTACGAATTAATTTCATTTCCGATGCGACATCCGCCTGAACAATAACAGCGGATAGCAAGATAAAAGATACGAGAAAGTAATAAGGTCGTAAGGTCATAAGGTCGTTATTCGGTGTTCGATATTCGGTGTTCGATGTTCAATGTTCGGTGTTCGGTGTTCGGTGTTCGGTGTTCGGTGTTCGGTGTTCGGTGTTC
>JAOZNZ010000112.1 GCA_029933535.1 bacterium
TCCGCTGCAACAATAACTCTTGCCGGTCGAAGAACTTTATCGCGATATTTGTATCCTTTTTGGATTTCCTGAATTACCGTGCCTGGTTTAGAATCGTTAACGGGAACTTTTTGCATTGCATCATGAACATTTGGATCGAATTCTTTTTCCAGAGATTCTATAGGTTTAACTTCATGTTTTTGAAGCAATTTCATTAACTGATCGTAAATCATCTCTATTCCCTGCACAATAACTTTTGGATCACTCTCTTTTTTGTCTGCTTCTATTACACGACCGAAATTATCAGTTATTTCCAGCAAGTCGTAAAAGACGTCTCTTGAGCCGTATTTAATTAATTCGCTTCTTTCTTTAACGACTCTTTTTCTAAAATTTTCGAGTTCAGCGAGAGTATAAAGGTATTTTTGTTTCCATTCTTCACACTCATCAATTTTTTTTTCAGATTCATCAACGATCTTATCTTCCACTATATTTTCATCTTCAATTTTCTTTTTTTTCATAATTTCACAGCACTTTATTAAATTTTTTATTTTGTTTTCAGCAGAGAACGATAACGCGCTCTGTGAATTAATTGTTCAATGCAATCCTCTTCAGCGTTTTCTTTTCCGTTAAATTTTATTCCAAGTGAAATGGACGGCTTATTATTTCCATGAAAATCTGATCCCACTGTGGCTACAAGGTCATACAAATACGCATAACCTAGAAAACTTTGCGTCTCATTCCATCTGCTTGAAGCAGTAATTACTTCAATCCCCTGCAAACCATAACTCACAAGTTTTTCAAGAATATTTCTGAAAATATCTTCAGAAGTGATCCTCAGTGAAACAGGATGAGCAAGCACAGGTACTCCACCGGCTTCCAATATCATTTTAATCGCGTTCTCAGGAGTCGGAAGAACTCTTGATACATATGCCGGAGCTCCTTTAGCCAAATATCGCCCAAAAGCTTCCTGCATATCTCTTACATATTTTTTTCTCATAAGTACAGCCGCAATATGCGGGCGGCCAACCACATTATTCCCTGCGATTTCAGAAACTTCATCAAGCGTTATATCACATCCTAAATTCTGCAGCAGTCGAATAATTTTAGGATTTCTTATATTTCTATTATTGCGAATTTCTTCAAGATGGCCTAACGCATCTTCTGTTTGCTTATCCCAGAACGGGAAATAGCCAAGGATGTGCATCGCCCCATTCACATTACCGTTTGACGGCACAGTATATTCAGCGCTGATTTCCAACCCGGAGATTGCTTTTATATCATAACTTTCTGAGCACGCGAGAAACTCATCATTTCCTTCAACAGAATCATGGTCGGTCAGTGAGATAGCTTTTATATCTTTTTTAACAGCTGCTTCAACAAGCTGCGTTGGTGTAAAAGTACCATCTGAAAAACTACTATGAATATGAAGGTCTATCATAAAGGGTTTTATTTTTATTGAATATTATTATTAATGAGGAAAAAGAATCAAAGCTCGATTTTATAAAATTTCTATCAGAACTTTTCAGTTGTGCTTACAGATTTGTAATCCGCAGTTTCGATGCCGTCCTGCATTTTATCGCCTTGCTCATCTGATAATTCCGAATTCCCGCTACTATTACTTCCAAGCAATTTTTGCAGACGTCGCCTTCCGGCTGTGAGTCGGGCTACTTCTATTCGAATATCCCGCAAAAGATCTAATCCGAACGCTTCACGAACACTACTTCGAATCGCAAGTTGAAGTTCAGCCACGACAGAAGCTACAGGCTGATTATCATTCAAATAAACTCTTACGATTACATTTACTTTTTTATGATCTTCTTCTGTAGTTACCGAAGCGTGATTAACAGGTTCATAAGCTTTTATAACTGATTTCACAAAATTATTCAATGTTGTAGTCTCGATAACCACAGGTCCCTCCGCGGTATGATAAACCAGCGGCTCAGTCTTCTTCTTTGAGCGCAGTTTTGCAAACAGAGCAACAAGCGGTATAAGAATGAGAATTGTTGCAAGAACTCTTAAATTACTTGTTCCTATCGCCAATTCCGCTTTTGAAATGTAATTGAATAAGTGTTCTTTAAATGATGGATAAATATCTATCACATACAATCCAATGCCAATTCCCAATGAAAAAATCCACAATATTAAATAACAAATCTTTGAAACAGCTTTCCACATAATTTTTCTTAATTTATATTTTCGACATCAACTCATCAACAAAATGTGTCGAATAACGTGTTCCACGGACAAATGAAGGATGCTTTACTAAATCATATTGAAACGGTATCGTCGTCTTTACTCCCTCAATCTGATACTCTCCAAGTGCGCGAAGCATACGCCGTATTGCCGACATTCTATCTCTTCCATGAACCATCAATTTTGCAATCATAGAATCGTAATTCGGAGGAATTTTATATCCCTGATATGCAGCTCCGTCAATTCTGACTCCCGGTCCGCCTGCGGGAATATATTTTGTTATTGTTCCCGGAGAAGGCATAAAGTTTTTAGCAGGATCTTCGGCGTTTATCCTGCACTCGATAGTCCATCCCTCAATCTTTATATCTTCCTGTTTTAATTTGAGCGGCTCACCGAAAGCGATAGAAATTTGCTGACGAATAATATCAATTCCTGTTGCGAGTTCTGTTACACTATGCTCAACTTGAACACGCGTATTCATTTCCATGAAATAAAAGTCTTTATTTTTATCAACAAGAAATTCTACAGTCCCTGCACTTGAATATTTTGACTCATGAGCTAACTTGCAGGCAGCATCTCCCATTCTCTTTCTCATATCCTCGTCAACAACAGGTGATGGCGATTCCTCAATAAGTTTCTGGTGACGACGCTGCATTGTACAATCTCTTTCTCCAAGATGAATTACATTCCCGTGTTCATCAGCAAGTATCTGCACTTCAACATGACGTGGATCCATCACATATTTTTCTATATAAACATCCGGATTTCCAAAACAAGCTTCGGCTTCAGCACGTGCTGTGTTAAAAGCATTTTGAAGGCTGATCTCTGTATGAGCAACACGCATTCCACGCCCACCGCCACCGGCTGAAGCTTTTACTATCAAAGGATAGCCTGCTTTCTTTGCCAGAACTTGCGCTTCTTCAATCGTTTCCACCACACCTTCACTTCCCGGAACAGTAGGAACACCAATCCTTTCGGCAAGTTCACGCGCATTGGCTTTATCGCCCATTTGATCAATAGATGCATGGGTCGGCCCAATGAATTTTATATTACAAGATTCACAAACTTCAGCAAAATGTGAATTCTCTGCCAAAAAACCGTATCCGGGATGTATCGCTTCCGCATCCGAAATCTCACACGCGGCGATAATTCTCGGAATGTTAAGATAACTTTCATTAGCGGGCGCTTTGCCAATGCAATAAGCTTCGTCTGCGTATTGAACATGTAGTGAATCTTTATCAACATCACTGTAAACCGCAACGGTACGAATTCCCATTTCGTGACAAGCACGAATTATTCTAAGGGCTATTTCGCCTCTATTTGCAATAAGTATTTTTTGAAACATAATATTTATGTTTGAGTTGTTGTGGTAATTTTTATTTTACCGAATATATTTAACGCTACGTCGAATTAAGCAGGGCGTGCTTTGAATAGCGCCTGACCAAACTCTATCGCCTGACCGTTTTGCACACATACCTGTTCAATTGTTCCACTCACTTCAGCTTTAATCTCATTCATTATCTTCATCGCCTCAATAATACATACCGTTGTTTCAGGACCGACAGATTGACCAACTTGGATGTACGGTTCACTGTCAGGACTTGCCGCGGAATAAAAAGTTCCAACCATCGGCGATTCAATTGTAATAAAATTATTGTCTTCCGCAAGGGCAGATGCCGCCTCAACCGGCGCCGGCGCCATAACCGGTGCGGCAGCCATCATCGGTGCAGCTTGAACAATTTGCTGTGGTACTGTACCAATAAGGTCTCTTCGTAGCACTAATTTTTCGTCATCTTTCTCAAGGGTGAATTCGGTTAAACCATGTGTATCCATCAACTTGAGTATCTGTTTAATTTCTTTTAAGTCCATAATTTACCTTAGATAGGGGTTAGCGGACATTTTATATATAATGTATTATAAAAATTTCTTTCCAAGTCTATATATTGTAGTTTTTTATTGAAAAAATGTCAAATACTCTTTTTTTTGTTGGTTTTTACCACTTTTACCACTTTTTTACCCTTATTTTATGCTTAATTAGGGACTGCTCGAAAAGGGCGGAACAAACAACTTCGGACGGAATACGTTTGATAATCGTATTCCTCGCATTTAAATGCGAGGCTAATTGATTACGCCGCTTTGCGGCTGAACACTTTTCGAGCAATCAATATATTAAATATGATTATTGCACTATTATGACCGTTTATATATAATTAGTTTTGACCTTTGACCTTTGACCTTTGACCTTAAATAAACACTCAATATTCAACAAGGAATATTCAATGACAAAGTTAAGAATTTTATATTCACTTTTCGATTGCTTATTTTACTGTTGATTATTGAATATTTAGTTTGACCTTACAACCTTACAACCTTACAACCTTATGACCTTGAAACCTAAAAATACTTCTCAAATGTTACTGACTTTGGCGGGCTTCGTTGTAGTTGTAGCAGGAATAAGTGCCGCACAAGTAATTGTTGTTCCTTTTTTATTGTCCGTTTTTATCGCAATTATTATCGCCCCGGTAATGTTCTGGCTGCATAAAAAAGGATTGCCAACTTTGCTCGCATTACTAATCGTAATTATAGGACTTCTATTAATTGCTGTTCTTATTGTTTATCTAATAGGTTCTTCAGTGCAATCTTTTTCCGATAACTTGCCGGAATATCAGCATAAACTTGAGCAGCAAACAACTTATGTTATAAGTCAACTTGATAAATACGGCGTTGATACCGGAAGTCTTTCACTCAATAAATTTCTTAACCCGGGCGTTGCCATGAAATTTATCGCCGCATCGTTGAACAGTCTCGGTGGTATGATTACAAACGGGTTTTTGATTTTAATGACAATAATTTTTATACTGCTTGAAGCCGCAAGTTTCCCATCGAAATTTCGTGAAGCACTCGGAAAATCAGATTCACAGCAATTAGAAGCGAATATTTTTGTTACCAATATACAACATTATATGGGAATAAAAACTCTTACAAGTCTCGCTACAGGAATTATTGTTTCTATTATGTTGGCTGTCATCGGTGTTGATTATCCACTCTTGTGGGGAGTCATTGCTTTTCTGTTAAATTTCGTCCCGAATATCGGGTCCATTATTGCTGCCGTTCCTCCCGTCTTGCTGGCCGTCGTGCAATTCGGCTTCGCAAAAGCAGGTGCAGTGGCTATCGGATATCTCTGTATAAATATATTAATCGGTAATATTATCGAACCGAAATTGATGGGACGAGGCCTTGGACTCTCAACTCTTGTAGTCTTCCTGTCTTTAATTTTCTGGGGTTGGGTTTTGGGTCCGATAGGAATGTTACTTTCTGTTCCGCTAACCGTTACGGTAAAAATCGCTCTTGACAGTCGTGAAGATACTAAATGGTTATCTATTCTCCTCGGTCCGGAAGTTATTAACAATAAATGATAAAATATGATATAATATATGTAGTGGAAATCATCACATCATCTTCGGAGGTCTAAAATGAAAAAACTTTTCTTTTGCTTTATGCTTTGTATTACATTATTCGCTGCCGTAAAACAAACAGTGTCTTCCGACCAATGGATAGCTGAATATAAAGGTTCAGGCACACTTACACTTTTTGAAGGAAAATCAATGGGAAGAGATGAAGAATTCAATTCAGGAGTCTTTTCCCATTACAAATATAAAATATGGAATTGTACTAGCGATTATTGGGGTGTTAATCAACCTTGCGCGGTGTTTCTAATTGAAAATAGCGATGAAAAAGGCCGCCTTAAAATTAAACCTAAAAAAAATATCGGGAGCTTAACTCAGCCTATTCAAATCGTCGGCTCTAACTCTCATTTCAAATTAATTAAAGTTCTCGTAAAAAAAGATACAGAACATTTTGTCTTTAAACCGGAAAGTTCGGGCATTCTTATTGACGGTGATGTCGGTAAATTAATCTTAAAATCTAAAATGTTTGTCTCGGCTTTTTATTTCAGAAATCTCGGCTTGCTCTCATGCCCAAGTATGTACGAGTGTTATCTGAAAGTCGGGCAACCTCATATAATTATCTCGAACGCTTATGTTGATATTAATAATGATACAAACACATTAACATCATACACTCACGGAAACATAGATACAATAAATGTAAAATATGGAATTGAGATGTCTGTTATTACTGCCGGAGCGGAGCATTTGAGAGATGTTTTTACAAAAGATTACTCTGCTGTTTATACAGCATATCCGCCTTCCGGTAATATTGGTACGATTAAAGCAAATATTATCTCGGGACCAGGCGAAAAAGATGTTGACTGGCTTCCCACCACCAAGATTATTAGTGCAAACAGACCGAAACTAAAAATTAAACCTGAACAAATTCTTACTGAAGGCACTTCGGTTTATATTACTCAATAAGCGGGGAATAATAAAATGAAAAAATTTTTAGAAAAAATAATTGTTTTTGCTGTGCTCTTTTCCGTTTCAATTTCCGGTGCAGGAACAGAAAAATTATCAACTCCATACTGGGAATTTGTATATAAAGGAAACGGTCAAATAAAAATTCAAAATAATGCCGTTCTTAATATTGAATCTGTTATTGATGTTTCTTCAAATATTACCGGATTTATTTTCGACGGCATCGCTGCTACTAATTCAACTTATGGCGTTGATGACAATTCTCACTTTATTTTGTGGATTGAAAATGATGACGGAAAAGGTAAACTTTTAGCAAAACCAAACAAAAAAAATAAAACCGTTGCTATTCAAAACTTTACTATTGTCGCCTCAAACTCAAGCTTGAAAAAAATCACTGTTAAAGTTGGTAATAATAACTTCATTGATGAAAACAAATCTATTGGCGGCGTTATTTCCGATCCTTTTTTTGGCTCAGCGTCTTTTCCATCCGCTATTTTTGTTGACGGAGATATTGGAACTCTGAACTTAAATTGTGATTTATTCGGCTCACTGATCTATGCTGAAAATATCGGAACTTTAAAATTTAAAAATTCCGATTTCGCTTCCATTATGGTTGGATCACCCGACAAATTTATTCATGGCGTTGTTATCGGCTCCGTTACTAACAATAATCTAATGACTTTCAAAGCCGGCACTATCGGGAAATTGATTGCAAATAGAATTATGAACACTATTATTTCAACAGGCGGAGCTTTACCGAATTGTTTAATGGATGACGCTCCTTCCGCTTTTGCAACTCCTTTGCTTGCTCCAAAAGGCAGCATCGGTTCTCTTAAAGCAAAGGAAATAGGTGCTTGGGGAGATTATGAAGAAGAAAAGTGGTGGCTCTCCGATAAATTTTTTCTTAATAAAATTTCTGTAGTTTTATCTTCTGAAATAAAAAAATTCAACGTGAAAAATATAACTACTGAAAATACCTCCGTTTATATTCATGGAAGGTAAGACGCGCTTCCCAGCGCGAGTGATGGAGTGTTGGAACAATGAAATGGAGGGACGCTGTCCCCAGCGTCCTAATTATTATATTAATAAATAAAAATCTATGTCAAAAAATACTACAAATATAATCCTCGCCGTTATCGCTCATCCGGATGATGATACATTGTTCAGCGGTACAATAGCTTTGCTCGCAGATAAAAACATCCCGACCCATATAGTTTATGCTACATCCGGCAATGGCGGCAGAGATATCAGTGGTCAAAATTTGAGCGGTAATTCCTTAGCCGCTGTCCGCGAAATAGAAGCACAGGATTCTCTTAAAATTCTCGACACAAAAATTCCACCGCTTTTTCTTAAATATAACGATGGCGAACTTAAAAACAAAATCGAAAGTTTGAGAAATAAAATTTCAGAGCTGCTTGATGAAATTAAACCAACAATCGTTATTACTTTCGGACCGGATGGAATGAGTGGTCATCCTGATCACATAACAATCGGCGCAGTTACAGATTATATTTTTGACAGAAAAGATTTTGTGGAAAACCTTTTACATATCGCCGTTTCGGAAACAAGAGCACAAGTTTATAATAGTGTCGCGGAAAATTATATTGTTGAACATACGGTAAATGACAGTGCTGTGAATTTGAAAGTTGATGTTACTGAATATGAGAAAAAAAGACTGCAGGCTATGACTGCCTATAAAACTCAATTCGATAAAAACGATTGTAATGCAATCGGTGCTCTCATAACTAAAGCTCCTTATGAAGAATTCATAATCGCCCGCAGTCGTGGAATGAAGGATGGTATTTTTGACGATTAACGATCAAAAAGTAAATTGACCTAATTTCTAATTGACCTAATTGCTCTAAAAAATGACCAAAGTCCCAAAAGCCAAAATTTGGTTATTGGACATGAACACAAAGTGTTATTTCATTGGTGTATTGGGATTTATTTAGATCAATTAGAAATTAGGTTAATTAGGTCAATTATTCTTTCGCGTTCAACCTACCCATTCTTATCTTCCAGTTGTTTTCTTAAATATTCTATTGGAGTCATACCGATAATTTTTTTAAATTTTCTCCCGAAATATCCGGTGTTTTCAAATCCAACATTCAGACAAACATCAATAACATGCTGGTCAGGTTTTTCCCTCATCATTTCCGCTGCTTTTCCAATTCTAAGATGAATTAAATAATCTATAGGTGAACTTCCGGTGATTCTTTTGAATGTCCACCGGAAAGTCGTTTTAGGCATTTCTACCAAATCGCTCAAACT
>JAOZNZ010000113.1 GCA_029933535.1 bacterium
GATACAATTGTTATGGGCGGATTAATGCACGAACAACTTATGAAAACTCACGATAAAATTCCTATTTTTGGCGACCTTCCTTTAATAGGCAGATTCTTTAGAGGTGAGTCAGAAGTGTCTAAAAAGTCTAACCTCTTGGTTTTTCTGACAGCAAAATTGATCGATCCGTCAGGTCAGACACACCATGTAGCTTCTGCTAAATAATTGAATATATAAATTTTATGATACGGCGGAGATAACTCCGCCGTCAATCATTCCCGCATCATAATATATGATGCAGATAAGGATTTATTTTATCGCATTTTAACGCGATAATTATTTCTGTCAAATTTCCTTCTTGGATTTGTCTAATCTTGTGAAAACTACTTTGCTTGTAGATGGAATGGCGTTCGTTTATCGCGCTTATTTCGCTGTTCCGCCAATGGCTAACAGCGCCGGCGTGCGTACTAATGCCGTATTCGGCTTTAATCGTATGCTCCAGCGTATGATTAGTCAGGTTTCACCAGACTATATAGCTGTGCTGTTTGATACTCCTAAACCAACGTTCAGACATGAACAATTCCCGGAATATAAAGCTCAAAGACCGCCTATGCCGGATGAGCTTTCTGAACAGATTCCCTGGATTAAAGAATTAATTCGTGCTTTAAATATTCTCTGCCTTGAATATCCGGGATTCGAAGCTGATGATGTTATTGGAACATTAGCTGTTACAGCAGCCGGAAAAGACGTTAATGTCCTCATAGCATCGGCTGATAAAGATCTTTGTCAACTTGTTAATGATAAAATTGCGATGCTTAGCGTCACAATGAAATCTATGGAAGTAATTGATAACACTGCTGTAACGGATAAATTCGGTGTTAGACCTGATCAAATTATTGATTACCTTACTCTGGTGGGTGATACTGCTGATAACATTCCCGGTGTAAAAAAAGTCGGCTGTAAAACAGCCCGGCAATTGCTGAATCAACTCGATTCTATTGAAAATATTTATTCTAATCTTGATATTCTTAAACCGGCCTTGAAAAAAAGCTTCCAGGAAGCTGCCGCTAATATTAACGCGTATAGAGAGCTAATTAAAATAGATTGTAAGGTTCCTGTTAAGGAAAAATTTGAAGATTTAATTATACGCGAACCTGACAATAACAAATTTTCAAAAATAACTGAATATCTTGGCTTTCGTTCTTCAACTCGTAAAAAAAACAATGATATTCAACCAGAACTCTTTTGATGAATAACTTCTCGCCGACTATTATTATCGGTTTAACAGGCGGAATTGGCGCCGGAAAATCTACCGCGGAATCTTTTTGTGAAAATAAAGGAATTGTTACTGCCGATGCTGATAGATGGGCTCATGAAATCTTAAAATACAACAATACTGTAATTCAAGAAATTATTAACTATTTTAATCGATTTTATAATGTAAACCCATTACTTGATTCAGGCGAACTTGACAAAAAGTTAATTGCATCAATTGCCTTTAAAAACAAAAAAACCATCAAATTTCTTGAACAATTAATTCATCCGATCGTTAAACAGAAAGCCGCGGAATGGATTAAAAAACAACGTGATAATAAAGTTCCTCTTGCTGTTCTTATTGTTCCTTTACTCCTGGAAAGTAATTTAAGCAAAAATGTAGATGTTGTTGTTGTTATTGCTTCCGGGCAGGAAACAAGAATAAATCGTCTTAAAGAACACAGGAAATGGACTGACGAACAAATATCATCAAGAATTGAGAATCAGATGAGCGAAGAAGAAAGAATTGAGCAGGCAGATTATACTGTAGAAAACAACAAATCTATTGAAGAATTTAAGAATAATTTTTATTCAGTTCTTAAAATAATAGAAAAAAATATTAATTAAACATAAACGAAAAAGGTACAATTGTGGCTACAAAGAAGACTACAAAAAAAACAGTGAAGAAAACAACAAAAAAAACTGCTAAAAAAATTGCTAAGAAAACAACTAAATTAGTTGAAAATGTAAAACCCGAGGTGTCTGGCAATATCCCGGCAATTGAACAAACAGCAGTTAATAATGCCGTGCAGCAGGAATTGCCTGTAATGGATAATAAAACTTCAGCTAAAACAGAAGAAACAACGGATGATAAAATAAATCCCGCGAAAAATAACACAGGTGAAGATTCGGCTATCGTCTTTGCTCGTGAAAATGCACTTAATATAATTGAATTGCAGAAAAAACCAATGACGGATTTGTCAGATGTCGCCAGAGATTTGCAAATTCCTAATATCGGAAATCTTAAACGTCATCATCTTATCTTTGAAATTCTTAAAGCGCAAACTAAAAAAGTAGGATATATTTTCGGCGAAGGAGTTCTTGAAGTACTGCCGGATGGATTCGGATTCCTTAGAATGCCTCATTATAATTATCTGCCCTGCCCGGAAGATATTTATGTCTCTCCATCTCAAATCAGACGCTTCGAGTTAAAAACAGGTGATACTATCGCTGGTGTATTCAGACCGCCAAAAGATAAAGAAAAATACGTCGCACTTTTGAAAGTAGAAACTGTTAATAATGATGTTCCGGACGAAAATAAAAATAAAATATTATTTGAAAATCTTACTCCTTTGTACCCGGAGGAACGTTACGTTTTAGAAATCGACACCGGCAAAATCACAACACGTGTTATGGATTTGATGACTCCTATTGGTAAAGGACAACGTGGACTAATTGTTGCTCAGCCGCGTACCGGTAAAACTATCATTATGCAGGACCTAGCTAACGCGATAACTAAAAATTCTCCTGAAGCTGCCCTTATTGTGTTGCTTATAGATGAACGACCTGAGGAAGTTACTGATATGCAGCGTAATGTTAAAGGTGAAGTTATAAGTTCTACTTTCGATGAACCACCGGAGCGGCACATCCAGGTTGCTGAAATGGTTATAGCAAAAGCGAAGCGGCTTGTTGAACATAAACGTGACGTGGTTATTCTTCTTGATAGTATCACTCGTCTTGCAAGAGCTTATAATACCGTTCAACCTGTAAGCGGAAAAATCCTTACCGGTGGCCTTGATGCAAATGCTCTTCATAAGCCTAAACGTTTCTTCGGCTCGGCAAGAAACTGTGAAGAGGGTGGAAGTCTTACAATTATTGCAACTGCTCTAATTGATACCGGAAGTAAAATGGATGATATTATTTTTGAAGAATTTAAAGGAACAGGTAATATGGAATGCCACCTCGATAGAAAACTTAGCGATAAACGCGTGTTCCCGGCTATTGATATCGAGCGATCAGGAACAAGACGAGAAGAACTTCTGCTCCATCCTGAGGAACTTTCGAAAGTATGGCTTCTAAGAAAAGCTCTTAGCGGTATGAATCCAACCGAAAAAATGGAAACAATTATTGAGCAAATGAAAAAAAGAAAGACTAATGCGGAATTTTTACTTTCTATACGTGGCGAATAAGGAGTTTTATTATGTCTGTTGTGCTTAGAAGTCTTATGCTTGTTGGCTGTACCATTACAGGTGCACTGATCGCCGCTATGCTTAAATTTGATACTAATGCTAATCTTTTCCCGGAAACAACTACTCCAATTATTGTTCTCTTTGGTGCCCTGGCAGGATTATTGCTCGCTATTATCGCGATTCTTATTGAACTCTTTTTGAAGAGATTGTCTCTTCGCCATCTCGCAGTTATTATTGTAGGACTTGCCTCAGGCGCAATTATTGCCTGGCTGATTACTAAGCTTGCATTTCTGCTGCCGCTATACATTACGAATTATATTTTTGCTCATCATGCTTTATTTTCCGCCGGAACTTTTGCCCTTTATATTCTTTTTGTTTATATTGGAATTGTTGTCGCTGTTCGCAGTAAAGATGAATTTAGTATATTTATCCCTTACTATAAACGCAACCGGGATAATATGCGACCGGTTGTTTTAGACACAAGCGCTATTATAGACGGTAGAATTGTTGAGATTTATAAAACCGGATTTATGAAAAATAAAATCATTGTTCCGGAATTCGTTTTGCACGAACTGCAGATTGTTTCTGATTCTCAGGTGCCGTTTACAAGATCAAAAGGAAGGCGGGGGCTTGAAACATTGAAAAAACTCCAGGAAGCTCCTAATATCACTGTGGAAGTTACTAATGTCGATTATCATGACATCGAAGAAGTTGATGATAAACTTATGAAACTTGCAAAAGAAATCGACGTTACCATCCTGACTACTGATTTTAACCTTCAACAAGTGGCCCGTATTCAACATATCCCGTGCATAAATGTTTTCGGTCTCGTTAATGCCCTTAAAAATCCTTTTGTTCCGGGAGAAAAAATGACCGTTAATATTGTTAAAGAAGGCTCGGAAATTAATCAGGGAGTCGGCTTTCTTAATGACGGCACGATGGTCGTCATTACAAACGCAAGACCTTTTATTGGTAAACGTGCCGAAGTAGAATTGACATCTATGCTTCAAGGAGCATCAGGTAGAATTTTCTTTGCAGATATTGTTAAAGATGATAAAAACTTCGCCTCCATTTCAGAAGAAAAAAAGCAACATGAATATAAAGAAAAGGAAAAAAAACGAAGTTGACTGGTCAGTAATTATCGAAGAACAAATCCTGCCTTTCGTTGAACGGCCTTCAAGATATATAAACCACGAAATTAACAGCTCCCATAAAAACTGGGATGATGCTGTGTTACGCATCGTACTGATATTCCCTGATGCTTATGAAATCGGTATTAGTCATCTTGGCCTTAAAATCCTTTATTCTATCCTTAATAAAATTCCGGGTGTGATCGCTGAAAGATGCTATTCTCCATGGATCGATGCTGAAAAAATTCTCCGTGAAAAAAATATCCCTCTCTGCTCTCTTGAATCTTCAAAGCCTATCAATGAATTCGATATAATCGGATTCTCAATTCAATATGAACTTTCTTATACTAATATTTTAGCTGTTCTTGACCTCGCAGGTATTCCAATTCGCTCGGAAAATCGCTGGGGCAAAAAATCACCCCTTGTTATCGCTGGAGGAAATGTTTATTCACCGGGTCCTTTGGAACCTTTTATAGATGCTTTTGCCCTCGGAGACGGTGAAGAAACGATAAAGAACATTGCTGAATGGGCTATAGAAAAAATTAATGAGAATTCTTTCGTTCCTGATAAAAAATTGCTTGTTGATCTTGCAAAAAAAGTGCCCGGAATTTACGCTCCCGCTTTGTACGAAACTATTAAATCCAACGACCCGGCACAAAGATTATGTGCGGTGAAATCTTCTTGCAAAAATGTCCCTTTTCCGGTCCCCAAACAATTCGCAGAAAATATTTCCACTATCCCTGTCGCTGATGTGGCTATCATTCCTTATTGCGAAGCAATTCACGATAGAGCACAAATCGAAATTATGCGCGGATGCGTCCGCGGATGTAGATTTTGTCAGGCAGGAATGGTTACAAGACCGCGTCGCGAGAAAACCCCTGACAAAGTTATTGAAGAAGCATCCTCTATTATTAAAAATACAGGATATGATGAAATAAGTTTGACTTCCCTTTCGTCAGGTGATTACTCGAATATCGCTGATGTTCTTAAAACTCTGAGAAATAAAAACCTGTTCCCTGACGCTCCGGTCGCTGTTGCGCTGCCTTCGCTTCGCATTGATTCTTATGCTGCTGTTCTTGCCGATACATCGGAAAAAGTTAGAAAAACCAGCTTTACTTTTGCACCGGAAGCAGGAAGTGAACGATTGCGTCGTGTTATTAATAAACAACTCTCAAATCAGGAAATTGTTAATACAATTCAGTCAATTATTGATCTCGGTTGGTCAAAGGTTAAAGCTTATTTTATGATAGGACTTCCTACGGAAACTTTTGATGATATTAAAGAAATCGTACAACTTGTACAGCGGCTCATAGCGCTTAAAAAGGACGAGAAAAACTCATCTCTCCAAATTAATGTTTCCATTGCGGCATTTATTCCAAAATCTTTTACGCCTTTCCAATGGGCTGAGTTTTCTTCTATTAATGATCTGATAGAAAAGAGAAATTATATTTATAAATATCTTCCAAAAAGACGAGTTAAAATTTCCTTCCATAAATTTCAACTCAGCAAACTTGAAGCTGTTTTCGCCCGGGGGGATAGAAAACTCGCCGATGTAGCTGAATATGCCTTCAAAGCAGGATGCCGTTTCGACCAATGGACCGAACAA
The DNA here is from genome assembly GCA_029933535.1 of bacterium. Lineage (GTDB taxonomy): Bacteria > Auribacterota > UBA3054 > UBA3054 > B51-G9 > B51-G9. Next base: position 6,159 of record JAOZNZ010000113.1, read on the forward strand.
CTCGATGTTGATAAATGGGACCGGGCTTTTGCTGATGCCGGTGTTAATCCTGATGATTATCTTAAGGAAATACCACCGGAATCTCTTCTGCCGTGGGATGTTCTTGATTACGGCGTGTCAAAAGAATTCCTGCTTAAAGAACGAAATAAAGCGTTTGAAACAGAAGAAACTCCATCATGCCTTAATGGGAAATGTGTTCAATGCGGCCTGCAAAAATGGAATGCCTGCTCATTAAAATAACAAATATGATATAATCTTAAAATATGAATAAAGATAAATCAAAACAAAAAAATAATAAACAACCTAAATGGCTCGCAATACTTAAAGAAACTTTAGGCCTTGCGCTTCTGCTTGCCTTTTTCTTTTTCCTTAAATCTAATACTATTGAATTGTTCAAAATCCCTACAGGCTCTATGGAACCAACCTTGTATGGCGCAAATGAAATGGGTAATGGATTCGGAGATCACCTTCTCGTGCTCCGATGCGCTTATGGTTTCAGCAGTAAAATAAAAATCCCTTTCTTAAATTGGCATGTTCCGCTTCCGGATTATAGAATTATGACTCCCGGGATGAAACTGCCGGAAGTCGGCGATGTCGTTGTGTTCGAAAATCCAACTGACGAGCGTATTGATTATATAAAACGCTGCGCGGGAACTCCAGGCGATCACATCAAAATTAAAGACGGTAAACTCTTTGTTAATGATAAAATCATTACTAACTCTCCTGCTACAGCTAATTATGTTTATTATACTAATGCGGGTATGCTTTGTGACAAATTCGTTACCGTAAAAACCGCTGTTGACTCCATCATTGATAAACAGCTGATTGAGGCGGTAAAAACGAACGATCATGTTAAAAATGAACTGTTTTCTATTAAATCAAAAGGAGCAGCAGTCGGATTATCTTCTTTTCTTGTTTCAGCTGTAAATAGAGGCGGCGGATTACTCGGAAGAGATTTTAAAAATTACTTTCCGCAAATTATGTCGATTGTAGAACGCTACCACCTCGATAAAATTAAAGATTCGATCCTGATTAACGGAAAACCATACCGCGTTGTCGAAAAACAAGTCGAAAATCAATCCGCTGGTTTTAATCCGCTTACCGAAACAATCGTTTCCGAAATCGTTGTTCCGGAAAATTCTTATTTTATGCTCGGAGATAATAGCGCGGCTTCGGCTGATAGCAGATATTGGGGGTTTGCTCCTATTAATCTTATTAAAGGTCGCGCGTGGTGTATTTACCTTCCAATCAAACGCGTTAGATTGATTAAATAATATGTACAATAAACAAAAAATATTAACTTGGTTTAGAATCTTCTCCTTCCTGACCTTTGTTTTTTTTATTTCAGGCTGCACAACATTCCGCTCTGCTTTGCCGCGTCCGATTAATGATGTTCTTAGACCTTCATCTTCTGCAAAGATAATCAGAGTGGCAATTGTAGTGTCAAAACCAACCGCAGTCATTAGCGTCATTGGTCCCGGAACTTTTTATGATAAAATACACCATAAACGGATACAGCGTTTTAGCTCTATAAAAAAAGCCGTCTTCAGCGTGCAAAACGGGAATGTTTTTATTAATGGTTATAATACTAAAAGCTCGCATGTTATTGTTCTGTCGGATATGCCGCAGAGCATTAGAGTCCAGGATAAATTTAAAGAAAATATCGTTTATCGCGGGAGGATAGATATAATAGCTGATGGCAAAAACTTTTTGACCGTTGTTAACACTCTCCCTCTCGATGAATATATTATGGGAGTTGTTCCAAGGGAAACTTTTCCGGCATGGCCTCAAGCAGCGTTAAAAACTCAGGCTGTTGCCGCAAGAACTTATGCCGTGTCGCACATGCAAAACAGCAGCTATGAAAATTATGATATTGTTTCACCAATTCATCAACTTTATGGCGGCGCGACGGCTGAAGCTCTTTCTACTACTAAAGCTGTTCTTGATACTCAAGGCGAAATATTAACATATAAAGGAAAAGTTTTATGTACTTTCTTTTATACTTGTTGCGGTGGAAGAACTGAAGAGGCAAAAAATATATTCTCCACTATTAAAGAATATCCACACGCAGTTGCTTCACCTTACTGTAAAGGAACAAAAAATTATGCCTGGAATTATTCTGTAGCTCTTGAAAATTGTTCCCAAAAACTTAATAAAGCAGGAAAACCTTTGGCAGGTAAAATCCTGGCTGTTAAAGCAATAAAACGCTTTAAAAGCGGACGCGTGGCGAAAATTAAATTTTCATCAAAATCAAAATCTGTCGTTCTTACTGGAGAAGAATGCAGAAGAATTCTCGGATATAATAATATCAGATCAACACTCTTTAAAGTTAGAATCCAAAAAGGTAGATTACAATTCGTCGGCAGGGGATGGGGTCATGCTGTCGGCATGTGCCAGTGGTGTTCAGAAGTCATGGCAGAAAAAGGCTTTGATTACGAACAAATACTTAAACATTTTTATCCGGGAGCTGAAATTCAAAGATAGTTAATAGTTATTAGTTAATAGTTAATAGTTAATACTTGATACTTGATGCTTGATACTTGAAACTTGAAACTTGAAACTTGAAACCGAATACCTGACACCCGACACCTGACACCTGACACCTGACACCTGACACCTGACACCCGACACC
>JAOZNZ010000689.1 GCA_029933535.1 bacterium
TTTCGATTTTAACACTGGTATTAGTATATACTTTTTTACCGCGATACCAGCCGGGGAAGATATACGTTCCGACATTTATTTTTGTTTTCACCGGTTTAGGTATTGGCACACCATACTCATTTTTTTTTGCGTAAGCTATCAGAGAGAAAAGCAATAAAAGGGATAAAGTTTTCATAATATATTGTAATTTGACAAAGCATAATTTTATGTTATATACACAAAATATAGTATCATTTTTTTTTGTAATTGTCAAGTGAAAATATATGCCTGCTTTCAATTGATTTTAATTCAAATTTTTATTATAATAGATTATAATGTGGTAACGAAAACCTGTTAATTGTTGACACTGGCGCCCATGTATTAACATTTGACATCTTGTTTACATTAATCTGTTAATCCAATCTTGGAGTAAAAACTATGAAATCCACTTTCTTTAAAACTCTCGCTCTTCTGACAATTTTTGCATATTTAGTATGTGCTGAACCTGTCTCGCTCAACGAAGCTGAGACCGCTGTTAAAACGTTTGTTTCATTGCGTTACCCTGTTGCTGATCAGGCGGCCAAAAACATAGTCACACCGGTTGGCTCATCATCCATGGATTTTACCAAAATTGAACCATGGGTGGACTCGGGAAAAATAATTGGATTCGTGGCGGAACTCAAACCAACAGGCTTTGTTCTAATGCGTGCGGATACTTTGTGTCCACCGACAAAACTGTATTATGACAAGGGGAAATTTTCCGACTTACCGCCCGATTTCATTGAAGTGATAAAATGGGAACTTAAACAGGAATTACAATATTTAAGCGAAGCCACAACAAAGAAAAAATCTCTGAATTTTCAATTTGAAACTGATTGGTCGGCATTAATAAACCCAATGGTTCAGGATAATGCTCTCAGCCAATATAGCGGCGCGGACACTATTACAGGTCCTTTACTTTCACTTACATGGAATCAAAACAGTCCGTATAATTACTATGCACCAGCAGCAGCCGGAGGACCCGGCGGGCGGGCGTATGCCGGTTGTGTGGCAACGGCTATGTCGCAAATAATGCGGCATCACAAGTCACCAACTGCCATTGCAGGCGACTACACATATACAGACAATTCAGGCAATTGTCAGGGTACCCACTCGGTAAGCGATGCAGGACTTGGAGATTATCAATGGTCTGATATGCCCAATTCCATTAATGATGCCGGCCCGACAAGTCAGAAGCAAGCTGTTGGGCAACTAATATATCACGCCGGCGTAACTATGAACATGAATTTCGAAGCAACTGGTTCGGGTGCATTCAGCGAAAATGTTCCCGCGGCTTTAAGAACATATTTTGGTTATTCCAGTGGAAATCTTAAATATCGTTCGAATTATTCTGATTCTGAATGGTACACCAGACTCTACACAGACATCAATAATTCGCGACCTGTCTACTATGCTTTCCGCAACGACCTTAACCAGGGGCACGCGGTAGTGTGTGACGGCACACGTAATGATAATGAGATTCACATTAATTTTGGATGGAGTGGATCTGCAAATGCGTGGTATAATATGAATAGTGTTGGAGATTGGAATTATACTCACAGGGCAATTTTCGAAATATATCCGTCCGGCGGTGGCGGAGATACTTTCAGCATTCTAAAGCTCAAAGGGAAAGTAGATTGGAAAAAGAATCCCGGCTATGGCAGTGATACGATTTTGTGTAAAATTCCATGCTCTCTTACGGATTTATTGTTTCTGGAAGACTGTGGGAACATCTCGGAATTTTTGATTTTTGACGGTGGAGCCGGTAGAGTATCAGGTTCTGCAGGTTCTTTCAAATCAATGAACAAGAAAGGCACAGTTGTTAACCTTCAATATAAAAGTACCATCGGCAAGTATCAGGTTAAAACCAAATTGAAACTTAAAAACGGATATCTTTATGCTATGCGTAAAATGAAAAATGGAAACAACAGCGATACAAAATTCAATGTCAGAAACTCCGATTCCGGTGGTTGGCAGCAAAAACAAATAGATGTTGAAGTGAATCTGACTTATGGCAGCGTATCTGTTCAGGGAAAAGATACTACCACCGTACAGTACAAAACTATTGCTGACAAGAAAACGCAAATTAAGTAGAGCCTGAACATAAATTTCTTCTTTCGTATACCTCTAAAGTTTCTAATTTGATTATGAAAAAAATATTATTCTTATGTACGGGGAATTCCTGTAGGAGTCAAATGGCTGAAGGATGGACAAAATTTCTGAAAAAAG
>JAOZNZ010000690.1 GCA_029933535.1 bacterium
CCCTCATCAGCGGTGTTAATTATGATACTCCAACATTCATCCGCTGGGGGCGAAAATTAATTGAGTCTGTTGCCTGAAAACAAGGAATAATTTAACCACATAAGGTACATAGGAACACATAAGAAATTAAAATATAAAAATATTGAGAAATAAAACTTCTGTGACCTTATGTACCTTATGTGGTTTTAAAAATTTGAAATTAGAAAACTGACTGTAAGAAATTTGTCAATTAAAATCCCCCCTTTTTTTAAAAGGGGGGATAGAGGGATTCTTATTCGAAAAATAGAAAGTCTATTTCCGCCGCGCGATAACCAAACCGATTACTGATAACAGATAACCGATAACAAAAATTGGTTCCGGTATTAAACCAATGCCTTTAAGTTCTACTTCCGCGTTTCCACCGATTCCGACCAGCGAAACTGTATTCGAATAATCGCCTTCGACAAGTGGCGAGAAAGTTATGCTTACAAAGTCAGGTGTTTCCGATTGCGCGGAATAATTTGAGACGCTGGAAAAACTGAATGGCGAAAGAATTCCACTTATTTCTCCGGAAACAGTTCCAGCGCCAATATTAAATATCGGCAGTTGAAAAGTTATTGATTCTCCCTGGAGAATTTCGCCAAAGTCAAGCGAATCAATTGTTTCGAGTACAGGAGCAATTTTATTTGTTATTTCATAGTTGCTGAAAGCAGCAATAGTTCCACCAACCCATGGACCTAAAGCTACATTAAAGACACCATCATCAGGAGCAACATAAGTGTAGTCAAAAGTTATACCATCACCGGCAGCAAAAGAAGACAGAGCAACATTTTGTGGAGCGCCGCCATCATTTCCTGAAATAATGAGGTTATATCCTCCTGGCGCCCAGGCAATTTTATAAAAAGTAAGAACATTAGTTGTGCCCGGAGTAACATCCAGACTTAAATAAAATCCGCTGAATTTATCAAAGAGAACATCGCGGAGGAGATCTCTGCCACTTTCGGTTGGATAACCGGGTTCGGTTGCCCAAACGCCTTCAGCGCTCCAGAGGTAATCTTCTTCGAAATAACCATCAGGGTCATAAAAATGCCAGTTAGTCCCTGTAACAGCCGGGACACCATTAGGAGGAAAAACTCCCGCATATTTATCAGTACCGTTAAAAGTAACCCCATTGACAACGACGCTATTATTTGTGCTTAAATTATATGCGTGAGTATAAGTTCTGGAAGAATCAACACGGATATCGCTGTCATTTGACCATGAATAAACAGAGAGATTAGTTGTAGTTTCCTGGATGCCGAAATTATCGATGACGGCGGTTCCATTATTATTATAAAAAGTTATATAATTTTCATCAAATCCACTTGCTTTTTCATAAGGATAATAGTAGCCCCAATGAATTTCAGAATAATCCGGAAGATTTGTATGTTGTACAACCCAAAGTTTATGCAACGGAATCGGTTCTCCGTTTATAAACATTGCGATATTCGCGGGACTATTCTCAAAATCTTCTGTTCCAGCAGTAATCATAATATGCATTGTGCCGGTAGCAGCAGGATTCGTTATGACAGAATCCAAGGTTGTGCTATCGTAAACATCATACCGTCCACTGCCGTTGCCATAAAAAACTATTCCCATGCCTCCGCTGCTTTTCGGTTTCGCGTTTTTAGCAGCTTTTCCAAAACAAATAGCTGTTCCATCAGGGCTTGGTGTTATGTCAAATTCAATCTTAAAATCACCTGACTTTGTGAAACTCATATTAGGCGAACAAGAAGTTTCTTCGCCGGAAAGTGTGAGTTTATCAGGATTGGCTGCGGCATCACCGACCTCGGTTGTTCCCTGTGAAACATAATCCAACGGTGCCGCTTTACCAAGTTGCCTGCCTGTAATATAATAATCTTTGTTTATATCACCTGAGCCGGAAACATTGTTGAAAGTTTCGTAAAAATAAAATGGAGAATCATAATCTCTTTCCACGAGGAAAAGCGTATAATCTGACCAATCACTCCATTGATTCCGATCGTTTTTATAACGAACTCTCCAATAATTTGTTAAAACAAGTACTCCGCTTGGAGCAGTGATACTTACAGCATTAGTTAAAATTTCCCCGCTATCCCATATTATTGAACTGTAATTTGTTACGTCATTAATCTGCCATTGAATTGATTCCATTGTCCAGGAGCCGTCTGAAAAAGATGAACCCTCTAAAATAACAGGAAAATCTGAAATTTCCGAGCCGTCAATAGGGGAAACATTTGACGGTTTA
>JAOZNZ010000691.1 GCA_029933535.1 bacterium
CCCGGATCGGATTTAGTGATTTTAAGCTTAACGACAGGCGGGAGAGTCACTTCGATAATTCTTTCGGCGAAGAAGAGAACATCGACGGTAGTATTTTCGAGGAGGAAGTTTTTAATATTAGCGATTACATTTTCATCAGCGAAATGGTTTTCATAATTTTCAGGATCCATGAAACAATAGTTCACGCCATCGCAATAAAGGTAGTCCATTTTTTTCGACATAAGGTCCGCCGGATGAAATTTATCATTTGAGCGATAGGATCTGTCGAAGTTTGAACCTGTAAGCATATTTCTCATTCTGACTTTATAAATAGCCTGTCCTTTCCCGGGTTTAGAGAAATCGAAACCGGTTACGACATAGGGTTCATTATCGATTTGAATTTTGAGTCCTTTTTTTAGATTACTAGCATCGTACATGTTTTTATTTATTAATTGTTATTTATCATTTATTATTTACTATTTATCGCCAATATTTTTCTCCATTCATTTCGAGGAATTTTTCGAAGTCGTCAATATTTTTAAACAAGACATCATAAAAGATATTGCTCTCAATTTCACAATCTTTTTGATCATGCTGACGGCAGATTTTCGGTCTTTTATCGTAGATAGAACAAAGGTTATTATCATCAAGATAACGACATTTATTCATTAAATATAAGTACCATTTATCTTCATCAATAAAGACCCATGTTTTTTCATGGCAAAGGTACCACCGCACGTCTTCGTACTCAGCTTCACAATCCGGTTCATCGATTTCCAGCGAAAAATATTTACAGCATTTAGCACCGCACATCGTGCACATTTCAGTAAGCTCTTTAGTTAAGAGTTTACGTTTACTATTTTTTTGTGACATTGTGAATCAGTCTTTGTAACGGAAAGTTATTCTGCCTTTAGTAAGATCATAAGGCGACATTTCGATTTTAACACGGTCGCCTGTAACGATTCTGATAAAGAATTTTCTCATTTTTCCTGAGATGTGCGCAAGCACTTCATGTCCGTTTTCAAGCTGTACTCTATACATAGTGCTTGGCAGGACTTTAGTTACGACGCCATCCATTTCTATAACATCAGCTTTTCCCATAGATATTCTCTTGATTTATTAAATACACAGCGTGATAAAGCACGCTTTAATTAATTATATTATTATACGATATTATATCGTAAAGGTCATAAAAGTACAACCTCATATTATTGACAAGCGGTTGTATATTTGATATTATATTTGTATATTAATTTTAACCGGGGATAATTATGTCAGATATCATGCCTGAAAAAGTTGAAGCTATGTTTTTAATTTTTAAGAAAGCAGTTGATGCCGAGCGCGGAGCGCAGAAAATGTATTTAGACGCGGTTGAGCAAACCGATGATCCATTCCTCAAGGAAATTCTGAACGGATTTTATAAGGATGAAGTTCGTCACGAGAATGAATTAATGGAACAATATAAACTCCTTCGCGATAAGCATAGCGAATAAATCCGGAACAAATGAATGTTCCGGATTTTATTTTATATGTAAATATTCCCTAAACAATAATTTCACAATTATTGTTCAAGAATTTTTTCCTGAACGCTTTTCGGAACAGTTTCAAAATGATCCGGTTCCATCGAATATGTTCCTCTTCCACTTGTAATAGTACGAATAGCAGTCGCATAACCGAACATTTCAGAAAGCGGAGCAAACGCTTTAACGATTTGTAAATTACCGCGTGGAACGATTTCTCTAATTTGCCCTCTTCTGCTGTTAAGGTCGCCAATAACATCACCGAGGAAAGATTCAGGCATAGTAACTTCCACTTTCATAATCGGTTCCATTAATACCGGAGAAGCTTTTTTAGCTGCATCTTTCAAAGCAAAAGAACCTGCCATTTTGAATGCTAGTTCAGAACTATCGACTTCATGATAAGAGCCGTCAAAGAGAGTAGCTTTAAAATCAAGCATTGGGTATCCTGCGAGAACACCGCTGGTCGAAGCTTCCCTGATACCTTTTTCAACAGCCGGTATGTATTCCTGAGGAACGACGCCGCCTTTAATATTATTTTCAAATATGATGCCTTCGCCTTGTTTAAGCGGTTCAAATTTAACCTTAATATCTGCATATTGACCATGTCCGCCTGATTGTCTTACAAATTTGGAGCGAACCTCAGCCGGTTTAGTGATAGCTTCTCTGTAAGCCACCTGCGGTCTTCCGACATTAGCATCGACTTTAAATTCTCTAATAAGTCTGTCTTTAATAATTTCGAGATG
>JAOZNZ010000114.1:0-3772 GCA_029933535.1 bacterium
AATGATTTTCTTCATTTGAATTTTGTGATTTATTTGTAATTTATTATTTGAATTTTGTTATTTTATCTTTTCCGTGTAATGATCATGAGTACACGTTACTTCGTTAGCCGTGTTTTCCGTGGGCAATTAAAAAATCTGTGGGATGGTAGTGTTATCATTTATATACTAAACAGCTTGTTTCCTCCGTTCCAGTTCTGCTTTAATTTCATACATACGGTTTTCTGAGAGCGGGTATTATCAGAAATATGCCCCATCAAAGGATCAGTAAAAGCATCCCAGATTCGGGGACCATCATTACTAAATTAAGCATCAAAAGTGAAATACCGAGACCAATATTACCGATTATTCCGATGAGCATGAAAACAATATTTGCTAATGCTATCGGAACAATTCCGCCCAATCCATAAGCGACCTTCTGACTTATTGGAAGTCGGTCTTTAGTATCAGTAATGTGATGTTTATTTAAGCTCATTTAAGCAGACTCGCGTTCAATAATTTTTGTGGGAAACACTTCATGTGTCGTTGATGTCGGTTTTTTAATCAACTTTAACAGTAAATCAACTGCCGCGGAAGTCATATCTATTAACGGTTGTTCGATTGTTGTTAAAGGGGGTGAAGTATATTGAGTTGCTGAGAGATTATCGAAACCGATAATCGCAATATCATTAGGACAGTTCATTCCTAATTCTTTTGCGGCACGCATTAAACCGAAAGCCGCCTCGTCATTTGTACAAAATACGGCAGTTGGTTTGGAACGTTGTTTAAGAAGTTTAAGTCCTGCATCATATCCTTCCTTTTCTCCGTGCCTGCAAGGTAAAAACCAATTTTTATTTACGTTCAATTTGTTTTGTTTGAGATATTGTTTGAAACCTTCTATCCTTTCCTTTGCGTCCGGTGAGTTCGACGGTCCGGTGAGCATACCAAATTTTTTGTGTCCTTTTTCGTGGAAATATGAAGCTGCAAGCCAGCTTCCGTGAATATTGTCCACGTTGACAGTTGTTATTCCCCGTCTGGCGCCGCTATTCATCATTACTATTGGAAATGAAGAGAAAGAATCAGGGAGTAATTTCCTGGAGAGAGGAATTCCTACCATTAATAAACCGTCAACGCCAAGAGTTTGTTTTAATGCAAATATATTTCCAATTTCTTCTTCATCTCTTAAAATATGCAGTTTGATATCATAGCTGCGTTCCCGTAGAAAAACAGTTATGTTCATTATTACACGCGCGTAAAATTCGCTTGTCGAAAAATGTGACCCGGCGGGAAGAATCAGCCCGACAGTGTTTGTGCCTCCGCGGCTTAATGCCTGGGCTGTCCGGTTAGGCATATAGCCTAATTCGTCAGCGATTTTCATTATTTTTTTAAATGTTTTGGCGCTGACTTTATCTTTTGTTGCGGGATCAAAGACTCTTGAAACGGTAGCGATAGAGACATTACTTATATCAGCGATGTAATTCATTGTGACATTTTTTGGTATTTTTTTCATTTTAAATATATTGGTGTTTGTTTTAATAAAATATACAGTAAGCGGTTACATTATATCAAAACCGACTAATAAAAGCAAACTACAAATATAATAACGGGTTGACAAAAGCAAAACAACATGATATAATGTAAACGCTTACATTAAATATTGGATTTTTTGATGCGAAAATAGGCGGCTCAATAATTAAATAACAAAAGGGGAAATTGATGAATTGGATTTTGAAAAGCACTGTAGCTGTTTGCGCTGTCGCGCTATCGGTATTATACAGCGAAGCATCTGAAGTAAAACCTCCTAATATTCTATTTATTTTCAGCGATGACCACAGCCAAAATGCAATAAGCGCGTACGGGTCGTGTATAAATAAAACACCGAATATTGACCGGATTGCAAATGAAGGAGCAATATTCCTCAATAGTTTTTGTGCAAATTCTATCTGTCAACCCAGCCGCGCGTCGATATTAACCGGTAAACACAGCCACCGGAACGGAGTAACGGATAATGGGAGTCATTGGAATGGTCGCCAGACAGTTTTTCCACGTTTGCTCAAAAGCAAAGCGGGATATCAGACTGCGCTGATAGGCAAATGGCACATGGAACCTAATCCTACAGATGAGTTTGATTTCTGGAAAGTACTTGAGAATGCGGGTGGACAGGGCAGATATTTTAACCCTGAATTTGCGACACAAACCGGTCACGAAACTCTTTCCGGTTACTCAACGGATGTTATTGCCGATGAATCCATCCAATGGCTGGAAAAGAACTGGGACACAAATCATCCTTTTATGCTTATGTGCCAGTTCAAATCGCCTCATGTTCCCCAGCTTCCGCCTGTTCGCAATGCTAAAATGTTTAATGGCAAAACAATCCCGGAACCGGCAACTCTTTATGATGATTATGCGAATCGTCAGCCTTATATCAGCAAAAATTGGATGGGATTAGACGTAGCCGTTCTTGGCGCTATTCCACCTTTTGGCAGCAGTTACAAGCCGCATCGCTCACATACCAGGAATCTTGATAGTATGACACCTGAGCAGCAAACGAATTGGCACGAAGCCTATGATAAATGGAGTCAGGAATATTATGATTTTATGGCAAGCACAAATGCGGACGATCATGTGCAGCTTAAAGCATTTCAATACCAGCGCGTGGCTAAAAACTATCTGCGATGCGTTGCCGCGGTAGATGAAAACGTCGGCCGGCTGCTTCAGTGGTTAGAAGATCAAAATCTGGAAAATGATACTATTGTAATCTACAGTTCTGATCAAGGCTATTACATTGGTGAACATGGCATGACTGATAAACGATGGATGTATGAAGAGTCTATGAGAATGCCGTTGATGATACGCTGGCCGGGCAAAATAAATCCCGGCACAGCAATTACACAGTTTGTTCAGAATATTGATTATGCGCCGACATTTCTTGAAATGGCAGGTGTAACAATACCCAAAGCAATGCAGGGGGCTTCTTTGCTGCCAATGTTAACCGGGAATACTACAAATAACTGGCGGGAAAGTCTATATTATCATTATTATGGTCACGGCAAACATAATGTACCCCGGCATGAAGGAGTTAGAACAGAGCGTTATAAACTTATTCATTATTATACAGACGGGAACTGGGAATTGTTTGATTTGCAAAAAGATCCTAATGAATTGGTAAGTGTGTATGAAAATCCACAATATCAGGAAATAGTTAAAATGATGAAAAAAGAATTGAAAAGGCTAAGGAAGCAATATGAAGTTCCGCCTAATGAGTATGGTAAAAAAATATTCAAAAAGGCGAAACTGTAATACTTAAATTCTATGCTACAGAATACTTAATCAAAATGAAGATAGCTCTTTTTTTAAAAAGCATAATAGCAGCATTTGCGATGATTCTTGGTACTTCTGAGTTCGTTGCTGCTGATATAGTTGATAAACGACCTAATATTGTTTTGATCTTTGCGGATGATCTTGGTTACGGGGATGTTGGTTACCATGGCAGTCCTGATATGGTTACACCTAATATTGACTTGATTGCAAATAACGGAGTTAGGTTTTCCGCCGGTTATGTCAGTGCACCCGTTTGCGGTCCTTCGAGGGCGGGTTTACGAACAGGTTGTTATCAGCAGCGATTTGGCGCTGAAGATAATCCGGGACCATACAAACGTTCCAAAGATGTAAAAATAGGTGTTCCAACATCAATGAAAACAATATCTGAACGGTTGAAGGCACTTGGATATTCAACTTGCATGATTGGAAAAAGCCATACAGGTAACGCTCCGGAATTTCATCCTAATTCAAGTGG
>JAOZNZ010000114.1:3872-8761 GCA_029933535.1 bacterium
AAACCGAAAGGTAATGGTTCGCTTAATACACCATTGCGCGGAATAAAAGGACAGCTGTGGGACGGGGGAATTCGTATTCCATTCTGTATGCAGTGGCCTGCCGAAATAAAGTCAGGTAAGAAGATTGATGTTCCGATAATCAGTCTGGATATTTTACCTACTGTCGTTGCGGCAGCCGGTGGTAAATTGCAGAAAGATGATAAAGTTGACGGTATAAATTTATTACCGTTTCTGGAGGGGAAGACCAATTCATTACCGGAAAGATATCTTTACTGGCGATTTAACAAAAAGTGGGCGATACGTGATGCGAATTGGAAACTTATTAAAGAACGCGGATCAAAACGGCCGCAGCTTTTCAATATTTCTTCTGATATTAGTGAAACACGGGATATGTATGCTGAAAAGCCAAAGATTGTTAACCGTCTACAGAACAAATATAATGAATGGAATTCAGAGTTGATACCTAAACAATGGGGTTGGGACAAATCGTTTCCTGTTTATGACCCGGAAATGGGGAGTTGTGAAAAAAAATAAAATAATGAGTTCCGCTAACGTTTTATTCTTGACCCAATTCCGGCGATAGCCCATGCGGCTAAATCAATCTTTTTAATTTTACCGACTTTGGTGCATAATCAATAAACATTGAAAACACGATAAGCATTATTATTAATTTATAACCCTTTGATTTAGTCGCCGGAATTGGGCTTGACTTAGAGTTTGACATAATAAGCATTTTATGATATATTTATTTTTGTTTTTTGAAAGAATCGTACGAAGTTGAAATTTAAGAATACATTTAACTATCAACTATATCAAGGATAACACTGTTTTATGTTCAAAAAATTATCTTCCTGGGTATTGAGTGTCCTGTTCATTATGTCGCTCTCTGCCTTTGCAGCAACACTTTCACCTGCCCCTGAACTCCGGCACATCCGTGCAAAAGGCGGATGCGGTCGTGTTGATTTGATTTGGGATCAGGGCAAGGCGCTATTTTTTGAAATTGAGCGTTGCAATCCCGGCACAAATAAATTTCGAAGAATCAACAAACTATTATGGACAAGCAATGTCTATGGTGATTTCATTGGGAAAACCAACGGGATTTATGCCTATCGTGTACGCGGAATTTTTGTGTCGAAGAATGGTAAATCTACTTCTTATTCCGCCTGGTCACCTGTAGTAAAGGCTGCCCCCCACAAAGTTACAACCGAACAATTACTTACCGAGATTCAACAAGTATCATTTCGTTATTTCTATAATTTTCGTCATCCCGTTTCCGGTTTAGCGAGAGAGAAAACTCCTTACCGTCAGGCAAAGACAATAGCCGATCTTAATCCTCACTACATTAATAGTGTTCAACGGCTGCGGCAGCTATGTACAACCGGTGCCACGGGTATGGGAATGTTCAACCTGATTGTGGGTATTGAGCGAGGTTTTATAACTCGAAAAGAAGGTGTTGACTGGGCATTGCAAATGTTGAGATTCCTCAATACCAGAGCCAATCGATTCCACGGGGCTTTTTCACATTGGCTGAATGGCGAAACAGGTAAAACTATTCATTTTGCGGGAAAGGCTGATAACGGTGCCGATACAGTTGAAACAGCATTCCTTGCATCCGGATTCATTGTGCTGCGTGAATATTTTACCGGCAGCAGTTCGGCTGAAAAAGAAATACGGAAGTTGGCTGACAATCTCTGGCGCGGTATTGAGTGGGATTGGTTTGTTAGTAAAGATAATCGGGGCGGTTCTCTCTACTGGCACTGGTCACCCGATTATGGCTGGGAAAAGAAACATCATGTACGTGGATTCAATGAAGCGCAAATTCTTTATATTCTTGCGCTGGCGTCTCCGACACACGCCGTGAGTCGTTCATCCTATAACAAAGGATGGGTTAACAAGCATTATGGTCAGAATAGAACGGAATTTGGCGTACCGATGACTTTGGGTCGTGGAGCAGGAGGACCTTTATTTTTCACACACTACTCATATTTGGGTTTCGACCCAAGAACGATTAATTATCGTGGTGAAACCTATTTCGAACATTTTCGTAAATTTTGTGATGTGCAGATTAAGTACGCGCGATCAAAGTCGAAAACATTTAAAGGTTATGGGCCTTTGTGGGGGCTTACATCAAGCACCGACCCGAAAGGTTATGCAGGACATGCGCCCGGTAAAAGAGACAATGGAACAATCGCGCCGACAGCAGCCATTTCATCTATGCCATATGCGCCGGAAGAAAGTATGGAATTTATCAAAATAATTTATATGATGTACGGAAAAATGCTTTGGAAGGATTTTGGATTTACCGACGCATTTAATTTGACGGATAATTGGATCGCAGAAACTCTTATAGGCATCGATGTTGGACCAATTGCACCCATGATTGAAAATCATCGAACGGGTTTATGCTGGAAAATATTCATGCGTGCTCCGGAAATTAAGGTGGCAATCAAGATGATAGAGAAATAACTATGAGAAAAATTACTTTATTTATTTTTGCGGCATGTATTGCCGGCTTTTACGGATGTAACCGTAAACCGGAAGAAGAAAGTGGATCCAATATTGCACCTGAACATCGTCATGCACAAATGCTGCTGAATAATGCGTTTAAATATATTAATCCGGTTCACGGATTGACAGATAATCCGTCCGGATATCCGGTGGAAGGTTGGAATCAAGATCCTAAACAGGGACTTTATCTACGTTCGTTTACGCAGTTAACGGCAATTGGAGAATGGGTGGAGCTGCTTGCAAACATTTCTGCGGGCCAGGCGAAAAATCCATATTTAACCCAAGACCATGCGCTTGCGGATTTAACGAAAGTGGTAAACACTTTGCTCAAAGATCAGGCAAATTCAAGAGTTAGTGCGAAAGGGTTGCTGGTAAACTTTTTAGGTTTTGAAAATGATAAGAGGGTCGGACCATTGACATCCCGTGTTCTTAAGAGTTCTTTTTTGAAAACGTTTGGCGATGAGCAGGGGAACAGCATCTGGAATGCTCTGGAGGAAAAAGAATGGATCGCATGCCAAAAAGATGGGGTGGAGGCTATCGTTAAGCGTTCAAATGAGTATGGAAATGAATATTTTGATGGTCCGCTTAAACCTTATTCCGACAAAAATATATCGGATAAAATTATGAGTTTACTTGATGAACGTGTTGTGATGATTATTTTCGGCGATAATGTCAATTTAACCGCTTCAATGGCAAAAGCAATAGGGGCTTTACTAAACCCGTCAATTAAGGATAACAAAAAGGTAAATGAACTGCGTGAAAAGATGGAGAGGTTTATTGAAAATCAGAGAGATGGGTATAAACATCTGTATGACGAAAAAAACAAATGCTTTGTTTTTGGTTGGAATGCCTCAAATGATAGTTTTGTCGGATGGGAAATTGATGACGGGTCATGGGTTGTAGGACGAATGAACTATTTTATAAACGAATTCCGGGGTGCTTGGATTTTTACTGTATTAAGATTCGACTTGCCGGAAGCCGCAATCAGGAATGGGAGCTTCAAACTTAAACCTTACAAAATG
This sequence comes from bacterium, assembly GCA_029933535.1. Taxonomy (GTDB): domain Bacteria; phylum Auribacterota; class UBA3054; order UBA3054; family B51-G9; genus B51-G9. Next base: position 7,403 of record JAOZNZ010000114.1, read on the forward strand.
AAAGATGAAAGTGAGTTGTATGTGCCTGCCGCATGGGATGGTTCTTCGTTTCAGATGTTGGGACTAACTCTTTTTATGCAGGAAATGAAAATGCAGGGATGGCGGACTCTTCTCAAAAATGCTGTGAAAGTCGAATTGGATTATTCAGCACGGCATAATCTTCCCGGTTTTTTGTCTGAATCATATAGCGGAAACGGGAATGAGTATAGTGGAGCCGTTGCTATTCCTGAAATCGCTGTTACTGAGGAGTCTCGCATTACAAATGCGCCTTCTCTATATACGCTGGGTGTGGCTTATCAAATTGAACCGGAACTTATCGAAAAATTTCTTGAAACAAACTGGGCGGTTATATCAACACTCCTGACAGATCACGGTCCATGGGAAGGCTACAATACAACAACGAAATCGCCTGTAATGTTCCAGACTACCGCGCATACTATTTCTTTGATTCTGGGTTTCATTGGTACCGGAAATGATAATATGAAACGATATCTGGTTAACAGTAATCTTCAAGATGATTTACTTAGACTTGGTCAAGCCGGACAGAAGGTTAATTTTCTTTCTGATGCATTTAAAATTTTCGCTTGCAGTAATGTGGTTAAACAACTGCATGTCTCACGTGATGATGAAAAATGCATTGTGCGCGGGAAGAATGTTACCGGTGCGCAGATCAGCATTGTTGCGCAAGAACCTGCAACGGTCAATCTTTCCGGTCAAACGCTTCATTTGCGCTATAAGTCTGTCTATGCAATAGACAACTTTGTTTTACAGCTCATTTCACAGGATACAGAGCAAGCCATTAAAAATGAAGTGTTTATTAACTTTCAGGCTACAGGAGACGATGAGGCTCATATTGAGATTCCGTTGCCATTGACTCCTGCGCTAAGCGAAATTCACAAATTGGTGCTTGTGCCTGTCGAGCCGGACATCCCGCAATCGATTGACTTAACATTAAAACCGCCTGTACAAAACCGGTAGTTTTAGGCTAATTACTTACACCGCTTTGCGGCTGATCCCTTTTCGAGTAAGCCCTAATTAGACGGCGCTCGAAAAGGGTTCAGTCCCGTTAGGGACGTAATATTTGTAGAAACAAAAACAACACAAACCTCCGTGCCTATTCCCCCTTATTAAAGGGGGTGCCCGATAGGGCGGGGGATTTTCTAGGAATATAATTTTTAGATAATAAAATATGTCAAAAAATCCCCCTAACCCCCTTTACAAAAGGGGGAATAGGCACGAGTTATCGTTTTTAATTGTTTTCTACAAATGTTTTGTCCCTCGGGGACAAGTTTTCGCAAAAAATTACCAAAATAAATATTCAAAATGAAAAAAATCAATAAACTTCTCATTCTTTTTTGC
>JAOZNZ010000692.1 GCA_029933535.1 bacterium
TAATTGATCATCTTAAAAGAAAGACTTTAAAGATCAGGGGAATTGATCACCTTATACTCGATGAAGCGGATGAAATGCTGAATATGGGATTTATTGAGGATATGGAAGAAATAATGAAGCATACAAATTCTGATAAAAGAACGCTTTTGTTTTCAGCGACAATGCCCCAAAAAATTAAAGATCTCGCTCGTAAATATATGGATGGGTATGAGCTTGTTAAAGCTAAAAAAGAAACCCTGACAACTAATTTGACCGAACAAATTTACTTCGAAGTAAAAGTCTCCGATAAATTCGAAGCACTGTGCAGAATAATCGATATCGAAGACGGATTCTACGGCTTGATTTTCTGCAGAACAAAAATCGATGTTGACTCCATCGCAAATCATTTGACCGACAGAGGATATGACGCCGAAGCGATTCACGGTGATATTTCACAGCAGCAAAGAGAAAAAACCCTTAACAGATTTAAAAAACAAACCGTTAACATACTCGTCGCGACTGATGTCGCGGCACGCGGAATTGATGTTAATAACCTGACTCACGTTATAAATTATTCCCTTCCTCAAGATCCGGAGTCGTATGTTCACCGTATAGGTCGAACCGGTCGCGCGGGCCAGGAAGGAACAGCGATCACGTTTATAACACCGAGTGAGTATCGGCGTCTGATGTTTATACAGCGTATTGCCAAAACAGAAATTAAGAAGGCGAAATTGCCGAAAGTCAAAGATATTATCAATGCTAAAAAGAAAAAAATATATGATGATTTAGCAGCTATCCTTGAAGGAGATGAAGTTAATACTGAATATTATAATTGGGCAAAAACTTTGCTTGAAAATAATAAACCGACAGAAATATTAGCCTCAATACTTAACTATTGCTTCGAAGATGAACTAAATCCAGACGCTTACGGCGAAATAAAAGAAGTCGCTGCTTCAAGAGGAAGGCAGCTTGAAAGTCATGGTACAACAAGACTTTTTGTTGCTCTCGGTAAAAAAGACAAGCTTAATCCAAAAAAGCTTGTTAAACTTATTACAGGAAGAGTTCACATTAAATCCAGACAAATTGGTGATATACAGGTAATGGAGAACTTCTCTTTTGTAACTGTGCCGTTTGATAAAGCAGAAAAAATAGTTACCAGCTTTAAAGAAAGAGGCCAACGTCCCCTGTTTACTCATGCAAATAAAAAATAACCTTTTGTTTCCAAATAATTTAATCTATTCCTTATATAAATCAACCTGCCGGAGTTTTTCGCAAGAAAGATTCCGGCTTTTTATTTCCACCTGAATTTTCAGGAGTTTTTAATTATTTTGACAAAACAATTTACGACAAAACAATCTCTTAAATACAAAAACATATATTTTCTTTATCACTTTTAAAAATTATTATTATTTAACTTTAAATTTTAAAATTCTATTTCTTCGTGTTCTTCGAGTCTTCGTGGTTAAAATTTCTTTTGCAAAATGATTTACAGCAAAATGATTTTATTTTTTGATTTCTTCTTAATTATTCTGTCACTCTAACGAAGTAACATGTACTCATGGTCATTGTTCTGTCACATATTTTTATTAAACGACATTTTTTCCAAAATTTGGTATAATATCACAACTCCTTATACAGATAACGATATAAATTATGAAAACATTAAAACATCTTTTTGATAAAAATGCGGCCTGGGCAGATTCTGTTAATAAAGAAAATCCCGGCTTCTTCTCTTCTCTGTCAAAACAACAAGGCCCTAAATATCTTTGGATCGGATGTTCAGACAGCCGTGTGCCCGCGACTCAGATTGTCGGTTTGTCTCCGGGAGAAATTTTCGTTCATCGTAATATCGCGAATGTAGTTATTCATACAGATTTAAACTGCCTTTCTGTTATACAGTACGCTGTAGACGTTCTTAAGATTGAACATATTATTGTCTGTGGTCATTATGATTGCGGAGGTATAACTGCCGCACTGGAAAATCATGAACACGGACTTATAGACAACTGGCTGCGCCACATTAAAGATGTGTATCGCTTTAATGCCGAAAAATTCAAGGGACTTACACATGAAGAAAAACTTGACTTGTTATGCGAATTAAATGTAATAGAACAAGTCAAAAATATTTCCAATACTACCATAGTTCAAAATGCATGGAAAAATGGAACTGAATTATATGTTCATGGATGGATTTATAACATCGAAAACGGCATTCTAAAAGACCTGGATACTTCCTTCTCATCAAACAAATAAAACCA
>JAOZNZ010000693.1 GCA_029933535.1 bacterium
TACCTCTTTTGTTAATTTTATAATCTACCGACACAAGGTCGGCAGGATATAAAAGCAACTTCCCCCCCGGAAAAATCTATTGAGCCGCGATGCACCGTTTCAGCACTTTAAATCTTCCAATGCTTTTGTTATAATCTACCAGCGCCAGAACGATAAGGGATAAAATGCGAGGCTAATTGCTTACGCCGCTTTGCGGCTTACCCCTTTTCATTCAGCAACTAATTGAGAAACACTCGGAAAGGCAAAGTACGTCTCTTCGACCTTTTAAACCGGCGTATGCCTGGGCGAAGAGACTTGTTTAATAAAAATATATTTGCAAAATAATTGAATGAATAATTCTGATAATCATCGCGATAAAAGCACCGTAGCCGCCGGTGCCGGGTTTAGCCTGGCAGGACGGGGTATTTCCGCTTTGCTCGGTTTGTTTTTTTATAGATATCTGAACCACTTTCTAGGTTTAGAACAAGCCGGATTGCTATTGCTCGCTTTTAGCGTAATAAGTTTAACCGTACCATTAGCTCAATTCGGGATTCCAATAGGAATTCAAAAATTTGTTGCTGTGGCTTTCAGCAAAAAAAACTGGAATAAGGTTCGCGGTGCAATTTTCAGCAGCCTGCAAATTGTAACTTTAACAACAATAGCAGTAATAATATTATTGATGATTTTTGCTCCTGAAATATCATCAATATTCACCAATAATCCGGAAAAAGCAAAATATGCTGAAAAATTACCGGGAATAGTCAGAATCTATTCTTTTTATCTTTTGCCGTCTGTTATTCTTGCCGTTTTACTCTCCGTCTTGCGCGCAATGCGCAAAATTATACCTACTTTTGTAATCGATAATGTTTATACACCGGCTGCATGGCTTGGTTTGGTATTTCTTATAGGATCATTCTCTTATTTTCAAAATAAAGTTCCCGCACTGATTATAGGTTTTATTTGTATAATTTCTGTTGGAGTTATAATCGCAATTCTATTTCTCAAAAAAATTGTTCCGCTAATTAAAATCGCTGCAGTTGATTATTGCCGAAAAGAACTTATTTTATTTTCTACGCCCTTGCTTTTCAGGTCTTTCCTGCAAATGTTTTTGCAAATCGATAAACTGATGATAGGTTATTTTTGTTCGTTCTCTATGATAATGATTTATGTTTGCTCGGTAGCTCTCGCTAAACAATCAAGTTTTATAATGTCGGCTTTCGCATCTCTTTTTTCTCCTATGATTGCTGAACTTCACAGCAAAGGCGATAAAGATGGCTTGAACGATTTGTATAAAACCGTTACGAGATGGTGCATGGCTTTCGCTTTGCCGGTTATTGTTATTGTTATGCTCGTACCGGAACTTTTATTAAGATTTCTTGGAATCGTAGATTCTCCTGACGCATGCTTGACAGTCAGAATAATTGCTGCAGGACAAATCATGAGCGTTGCTGTCGGAAATACAGGCGGTATGCTTGTTATGACAAATTATCCCTGGCTGACTTTCGCTAATAATGTTGTCGCTGTTATCCTGAATATTATTTTGAACATTATTCTTATTCCAAAATTCGGGATTGTTGGCGCGGCGATAGCCACCTGCATAGCGATTATCGTACGAAATCTTGCTGCGCTTGTGGAAGTAAAGAAATTTCTTTCAATGTCACCTTTTAGTCTTTCTTTATTAAGAATTGTCGGTTGTGTTTTAGTTGCCGGATCGGCAGTTATTTTGTTCAGAAAAAATATTGGTGAAATAAAATGGTGGTTAGAACTTTTTTACTGCTTTGTAATTTTTGGTGGAATTTATTCTCCAATAATGTGGGTTTCCATGCATAAAGACGACAAAATGTTTATAATGAAAATAATTAAAAACCGGGCGAAAAGATAGCAGTTGATTAGTGTCTAACCGAAAAAGTATTTTGATGTCCTAAAAGGACATTGGCGTATAGCCCCGATTTTTAAATCGGGGTATTGTTAATCATTGTTTATGCACCCTGAAAGGGTGCTGCAATTCATCCACCGTCCCTTCAGGACGGGATTATGTTGTGTCAATTTTACCCCGATTTAAAAATCGGGGCTATATACCTTTGCCTCTTTGAGGCAATTTTCACCAATCAAACTCTTTACCAATTAAGTTAAAAAGCTTTTCATTGTGAGGTTTATAAAAATCCTTTAATAATAATTCCGTAGCATTATCTATTCCGGTGCTGTATGCTCCAACATGCTTCTTACCGAGATCTTTGTCTGACCAATCAATATTTC
>JAOZNZ010000694.1 GCA_029933535.1 bacterium
TCTTTTGTTTTATTTTTTTGAATTTGCAATTTGTTATTTATTTGATTTTTGATACTTGCAATTTGTGATTTATGTTATTTCTACATCCGTTAAATAACATGCCGGATCCACTCCCCAGACATCACCGGTTACCGCTTCACCCCGCGCGCGAAAATTTCCACCGCAAACATTTAAGAATCTACATTTCACGCAACGTCCTTTAACATATTTTTTCTTTTCCTTCAAACTTTTTATAAAATCATTTGACATGTCAGTCCAAATTTTGCTGAAAGGTTTTTCCGTAACATTTCCCAGAGGATGATTCCGCCAGAATTGATCGGGATAAACTGTTCCGTCCCAGCTCACACAGCCGATTCCATACCCCGAACTGTTTCCGCCATTCATTTGCAGAAGTTTTAAAACGTTTTCCGCGTTTGGATTTTTTTCGCGAAGCATTCGTAAATAAATATAAGGACCGTCAGCGTGGTTATCAACTGTAAGAACTTCTTTTTTCATTCCCCGGTTAAAAAGATCGGCGGTTTTGTCTAGAATCATATCAACCATCTTTCGGGTTTCGACATGGCTTAAATCGCTTGCCATCATTTCCTCCCCGCGACCGGAATAAACGAGGTGATAAAAACAAACTCTTGGAATATTTTCTTTTTCAAGAAGTTCAAAAATTTCAGGTACATCTTTAGTGTTTTCGCTTGTGATTGTGTATCTCAATCCAACTTTAAGGCCGGCGCGTTTGCATGATTTCATTCCTTCAATGGCTGCATTAAAAGCGCCCTGCACACCGCGAAATTTGTCATGAGTTTCCCCGATTCCATCCATACTTATTCCCACATAGGAAAGACCGATTTTCTTTAATCTCGATGCCATTGAATCATTAATCAAAGTTCCGTTTGTAGAAATAACAGCTCTGATGCCTTTTGATACGGCGTATTCAGCAAGTTCAGGCAAGTCAGTTCGCATCGTTGGCTCTCCACCGGAAAAAAGAATAACAGGACAGCCGAATTCCGCAAGGTCATCTATAAGAGTTTTACCCTGCTCAAAATCCAGTTCTTTCTCACCCGGTGCAGCATCCGATTTTGAATAGCAGTGAGTGCAAATGAGGTTGCATTTTTTTGTCATGTTCCACACAACCACCGGTTTTTTGTCGATGGAAAACTGCAGTAAATGACTTGGCAGCTTTTTTGACGCGCTACCATAACGAAGCACATCTGAAGGCTCCGCTGTACCGAGATATAATTTTGATATACCGATCATATAGATATTTTACATTAAACCATTATTTCTTTCAACCTGAAATAAACAATGAGGTGACAAGTAAAAGTCCAAAAACGAGATGAAGTCGAGCTGTTTTTTCGTCAAGAGAAGTTATCTTCTTTAAATTGTTAGGATTCACTTTCAACATAACAAAAACGTCCTTTACAGCGAATGGAGAAGATAGAAAAACTATTAGCGACAAAAAAGGTAAAACGTCAAACAAAATCATTATAACAATGCTTAAATATGCAACCGATAAAAGAATACAATACCATATTTTTGATGCTCTTAAACCTATTAAAGATGCAAAAGTGGATATGTTTGCCCGTTCGTCAGTTGTGATATCACGTGTGTTATTGGCATGTAATATTAAAGTCGTTAAAATTCCAATAGGTATAGAAACAAGAAATGAAGATAACCCGATCTGCCCGGTTAGAACAAAATACGAACCAACAACCATCAGCGGTCCCATCAGAATAAAAACCATTATATCCCCTAAAGCTTTATACTTACAACCAAAAGGATAACCGGAATAGGCATATCCGCCTGCAAATCCCGCGATACCGAACAAAAGCAAAACCCAGCCCCTGAAAAAAACTAAAACAAGCCCGAGGCCTGTTCCAATAAAGAACAATACCATTCCGACTGCCAGTACCTGTTTTGGGGAAAGAAGTTTATCCACGAGAACGCGGCTGGAACCGTATGTGTCGTCTCTGTCAACTCCTTTTTTAAAATCAAAATATTCGTTTACCAGGTTTGTGGCAGCATGATACAGCAAAGCGGAAATCATGGCAATTGGAAAAAGCAGCCACTGCGACGGATCGTTTTGATAATATGCCAGCGCTGCGCCAACAGTTACCGGAATTATAGTAGCTGTAAAAGCAAAAGGTCGTATAGCTTGAATCCAAACTTTCATATTTTTTTTTACGAAACAAATGATAATTTCTAATAATTTTATTGATTCTCGCAATTTAGTCGCTGGAA
>JAOZNZ010000695.1 GCA_029933535.1 bacterium
GTGTCAGGTGTCAGGAAATTCAAATCAAAGATTTGAATTTAGTATTCACTTCATCTTTGGGTGTTCGATGTTCGGTGTTCGCGAAGCGCCCGGAGAATTTCGGGCGATGTTCGATCCCGGCATACGCGGGTCGCTAACGCGTATTCAATATTCAAGTTGAGTAACAAAGTACAAAGATCTAAGTACAGAAGTTAATTATACAAAAGAATGGAATTTTCAGCAATAGAGGGAAAAAATGGAATGATGGATGTGGAGTGCAGGAATAAAGCCGCGATAGCGGCATTTACTGCGCGGACGCGGAGCGACCGAGATATTTGGAATGACGGATGTGGAGTGCAGGAATAAAGCCGCGATAGCGGCATTTACTGCGCGGACGCGGAGCGACCGAAATATTTGGAATGATGGAATGATGGAATATTGGACAAAATGGACAAAATGGACAAAATAGACAAAATGGACAAAACGGACAAAATGGACAAAATGGACAAAACGGACAAAACGGACAAAACGGACCAAATGGACAAAATGGACAAAACGGACAAAATGGACAAAACGGACAAAACGGACAGAATGGACAGAATGGACAAAAACCACCCCGTTCTTCGGGTACCCCTTCCAGATAAACCGGGATGTACCACCTGTTAAGGAGGGGATTTACTATAACTAATAACGGATCACGGGTTACGGATCACGGATTACGGACCACGGACCACGGATCACGGACCACGGATCACGGACCACGGATTCGGCAGGTCAATTTTTAATCTTCCCTTTTCCGTTTTTGGATTGAGTATAATTTACCGCGTTGTCACGATAGCCTGAATCGCAATCATTTATTGATATTCTGATTGGTATTATGAGAGTTGATGACGCATTTTCTTTTAAACCGTATTCCGCGAGTGGGGAAGCAAGGTCGATATTTTTCATTGAAAGGTTGATTTTAATTTTATCTTTCTGCCATTTGACAGAAGCGTTCCCTTTTTGTGTTGTGCTTTTATCAGTTTTGTAAGTAGCTTTCTTATTCAATTTTGCTTTTGAAGGTTTGTTAAAACTAAAGGGATAATCACCAACGTAAATAGTCAAACCTGTATATTTGTCAACTACGAGATCACCCGGGATTGGACATTCGGCTTTTAATTTTATCGAATCAGAATTATCATTTCCTGAAGAATGTTCTTTCCACGGAATTGTAATTTGTAATTTTGAAATTTGATAGTTAATCGTTTGCGTTGATTTTAAAACCCGCAGATTAAGATAAGCTTCAGCGGATGCAAATGCATCATCGGTAACTTTTACAGGTATTTGAAATTCCCCTGATGAGGTTATAGTACCGAATATTGAGCCGGTTGGCGAAATATTTATTCCCAAAGGAACGATGCCGTTAAAAGACCATGAATATGGAGGTGTTCCACCAACCGCGTTGAGTGGAAAAATGAAAAATGTATTTTCAAAAGTTACAGGTAAAATTGTATCAATGATTTCTGGGTCAGCAGGAGCTGAATCAAGAACAATCATAGTAACATCGGAAAAAGCAGCAGCGTCACCGGTGTCAACGCATTTTACTTTAAAAGAATATGATCCTGCGGTAAAAGGTTTTCCGTAAAACGTTCCATTGCCATCGAGATAAATTCCCGGTGGAAGTGTTCCGGAAGATAATTCCCATGAATATGGTGGAGCGCCATTTATAGCCGATAGCATTGTACTGAAAGCATTATCTACAACAGAAGTGAAAACAGGAATGTTATAAACCTGCAAATTTGCACCGACCTCAGACATTTGAAATAGTAAAGTATTGTCTTCAGGATTTAAATCTCCGCCTGACGGCATCACATTGATTTTAATTTTATGAAGGCCGGGAGAGTAGAGATAAGCGAGTTGCCATTCCCAGATTGCGGTAATTCCGGTGCCGATTTTTTTTGAATTTGAAGCGAAACTATCCGGCAAACCGTCAACAGAAACATGAATAGTATAATCTCCTACATCGCATGCTGTAGGTCCTTTATTTTTAACTTTAAATTTAAAAATAGCATTTTTCTCATCTGTAATTTTTAATCCGCTCACCTTTAAATCAGTGAATACCAAACCGGAAGGTACGGACATTGTAAACGAGATCGAATTATTTTCCGTGTTTGTATCAGTAAGATCAGATTCTACGGTTATTTCTACGTTATGGTCACCGGCGGGATAAAGATAATCGGTCGCCCATTGCCAGGTAGTGTATTGGTC
>JAOZNZ010000696.1 GCA_029933535.1 bacterium
CTTATTCAGGCTCTCCCGCAAATTTGGAAGTATATTACGCACTGGCAAATCCCGGCGATACAATTATGGGAATGAGCCTTCCTCATGGCGGTCATCTAACACATGGTTGGAAAGTAAGTTTCAGCGCGAATTATTATAACGCAGTGCAATATCCGGTCTGCGAAAAAACTCACCTTATTGATTTTGATAAAGTGGTTGAACTTGCCCGGGAACATAAACCGAAATTAATTTGGTGCGGTGCGAGTGCTTATCCCCGGGAAATTGATTTTGCAAGATTCGCGGAAATCGCAAATGAAATCGACGCGAAACTTGTCGCCGATATCGCTCATATAGCAGGACTCGTTGCAGCAGGAGTTCATCAATCTCCATTCCCAATCGCTGACGCAGTAACAACAACAACACACAAATCACTTCGTGGTCCTCGTGGTGCGATGATAATGTGTAAGGAAGAAGTTGCGAAAAAGATTGACAAAGCTGTTTTTCCGGCATTACAGGGTGGGCCGCATAATCATACAACAGCGGCGATGGCGGTAGCATTTAAAGAAGCATTAACACCTGACTTCAAAGTTTATGGTAAGAAAGTTGTTGATAATGCTAAAGTTCTTGCTGAAGAACTTATGGCAAATGGGTTTGAACTTGTAACAGGCGGAACTGACAATCATCTTATTCTTATAGATATGACCTCGAAAAACACTTCAGGCAAAATTATGGCTACAGCAATGGAAACAGCTGGAATTGTTTGTAATGCCAACAGCGTGCCTTTTGACAAAAGAGGGCCATTTGACCCGAGCGGAATTCGCATTGGAACTTGTGCGGCAACGACTCGCGGTCTTGGAGTTGATGAGATGAAAACGCTGGCCGGTTGGATAGACAAGATTTCAGAAAACATTGATAATGAGAAAGTATTAAACTCAATCAAAAAAGAAGTCTTGGAAATGTGTATAGCAAATCCTATTCCGGATGCATTCGTGGCAATGGATTAGTTAAGTGATGGGGTCAAAAACTTTAAGAAAAGCTCAAATTGTATGAGAGAACTTGATATGGAACAAGCAAATTAAATGAACTATTAAAATAAACAATTCAACCGACAAAAAATGACAAGCTGGAACCAGGCATGCGCCGGTCAAGAGTTTGTACTACTTTATGAATACAATAACTCAAATAGAAAAAGCTCGCGCGGGAGAAATTACTCCGGCAATGATATACGTTGCAGAAAATGAAAAACTGACCCCGGAATTCGTTCGCGAGGAGGTAGCAATTGGAAGAATGGTTATCCCTGCAAACGTAAATCATAAAAATCTGAAACCCATTGGAATTGGTATTAACGCGAAATGTAAAATCAACGCGAATATTGGTCGATCACCTGATAAATCCGACATTGGCGGTGAGCTTGAAAAGCTCGAAATTTCCCTGAAATACGGCGCTGATACAGTAATGGATTTAAGTACAGGACCCGATTTAAATGAAATTCGCGCGGGATTGATTGAAGCATCACCTATTCCGCTTGGAACTGTGCCGATTTATCAGGCGGTAAACGATGTTGAAGATGTAAAAGATTTAACAGTTGAAGATTTTCTCAGTGTAATTGAATATCAGGCAAAACAAGGGGTTGATTATATGACAATCCATTGCGGGCTGCTTCATAATATGGTTCCCCTCGCTACAAAAAGAATGCTTGGAATTGTCAGTAGAGGAGGCGCTCTCGTTGCCCGTTGGATGAACGAAAATAATAAAGAAAATCCTTATTACGAACATTTTGACGAAATCCTTGAAATTTGCCAAAAATATGATGTGACTCTGAGTCTCGGCGACGGACTTCGACCCGGCTGCCTCGCGGACGCAAGCGATGACGCTCAATTTGCTGAGCTTAACGCGATGGGCGAACTTACACAAAAATGTTGGGATGCAAATGTACAGGTTATGATTGAAGGACCCGGACACGTTCCTTTCGATCAAATCGCTATGAATGTTGAAAAACAAATTGAAATATGCAAAGGCGCTCCCTTTTATGTTCTCGGACCAATAGTTTGTGATATCGCTCCGGGATATGACCACATCACTTCCGCAATCGGAGCTACAGCAGCAGCAACAGCCGGAGCGGCGATGCTTTGTTATGTTACCCCGAAAGAGCATCTTGGCCTTCCTGACAGCGAGGATGTACGTGAAGGGCTTATTGCTTACAAAATTGCTGCACACGCCGCGGATGTCGCAAGACATCGTCCCG
>JAOZNZ010000697.1 GCA_029933535.1 bacterium
TCAATGGCAGAGAAATTGTGTTTGACATTAACATTTGATAAATCAGAAAAAATGACTCCATTTGAACTTGTATCACGTTGTCGGCAATTAAAATTAGAAAATCGACTTGACTATTTAATTATAGATTATATTCAGCTAATAAATCCTACAATTAATGATTCAGAAAATAAAAAGGAGTCGATTTTGTATTTTTCACATTCACATAAAAAAATTGCACTTGAGCTCTATATTCCAGTTATCGCTGTTTTAGATTCTCGCTATGAACCGGTGAAATATGCCGATTGGTCGCTTGTGGTTTGAAGTGATAGATATCATCACTGGGAAGTGCGGCTTCCCGCGGATATTACATTGTTTTTTTGAACTTTACATTTAATTTTTCCGCGGCGTCAATCGGTCCGAAAACGATAAGTAAATCGCCTTCATTTAATCTTGTTTCCGGACCGGGGTTGATTAAGAGTTCCGAGCTGCCCTGACGGACAGCAAGAACGTTCAAACCTGTTTTTGCGCGCAAATCAGCTTCGGCAATAGTCTTATTCAACCATTCGCATTCGCTTGTAAGAACAATTTCTCTCAAACCGAATTGTCTGTTTTTTAATCCGGTAATTTTATCAATAAAATTCATTGCTTCAGGCGCGAGAAGGATGTTTGCCATGTGTCTTCCCGAAACTTCGTTAGCGAGAATAATTTTATTGGCTCCCGCGCGTTTAAATTTTGCGCCTATTTTTTTATCAGATGCTCTTGCGATAATAAAAAGTTCCGGCACCATTTCCCGTGCAGTTAATGTTAAAAATAAATTATCGGCATCATCCTGCAGCGAAGCAATAATTCCGTGAGCCAGTTTAATTTGAGCACTTTCAAGAACTGTTTCCAAAGTAGCGTCATCTTGAATAACCGGGATTTTGTATTGCGAAAGTTTTTCGCATGTTTCCGGATTACTATCAATAACTACAACTTTGGTTCCACGAATTAAAAGTTCTTTAAGAGCGCATTCACCCATTTGACCGCAGCCGCACAGAATGATGTGATTTTTGTATTTTTTCAATTCATTAATCATTTTTTTACCTTTGAAATTTCTAATTAAATGTCCGCCTACGCCAATAGAAATAAAAGAAGAAAGAGCATACATTGCCGCACCAACACCGGCAAGCGCCAGGAAAATTGTAAAATATTTCCCGGAAGCATCAAGTTCGTGAACTTCTTTGAAACCGATAGTAGTGACAGTAATTACCGTCATAAAAAGTGCATCGATAAAACTCCAACCTTCAACAATAGAGTACCACGAAGTGCCGATAATAATCACTATAATAATTATAATGATTGGCACAGCAATTTTCCAAACGATTTTCTTTTTAGTAAAATCGTTTTCTTGTAAATCAAATTCAGGCATAATATAACTGTTATTTGCTTCTCAAATTTAAGGTTGCTCTCTTTGTTCGCTTAAGGTTATTCACCTTCGGCTCATTTAAGGTTGCTCTCTTTGCTCGCTTAAGGTTATTCGCTTCGCTCATCCAATTTTAACTTTTCTTCCTTCTATTTTTATTTTCCCGTCAGCAATTAACTGTATAACTTTCGGGAAAATAATATGCTCCTGTACCTGAATTCTCGCGTGGAGAGTTTCAGCAGTGTCATCATCTTTAACCTCCACAGCCGACTGAGCGATAATAGGTCCCGAATCCATTCCCGCGTCAACAAAATGCACAGTACATCCGGCATATTTAGCGCCATAATCAAGGGCTTGTTTCCATGAATGAAGTCCCGGAAAAGCAGGAAGCAAAGCAGGATGAATATTAATAATTTTAAGAGGAAAAGCGTTAAGAATGCCACCTTTGATCATTCTCATAAAACCGGCAAGGATTATGTAATCGACATTCGCTTTTTGTAGTGCATCGATGTAATCCTGTTCCTGCTTACCGTCAAGTTTTGTTTTGAAATCATCTGCGGGGATGTATTTATTGGGAATTCCCAGAGCGGCAGCCCGATCGAGAATTTTAGCATTTTTCACATCTGAAATTACGATGGCAATTTCCGCGCCAATTATTTCTTTTGAATTAATTGCTTCAGCTATCGCGGCAAAATTAGAACCTGTTCCTGAACCTAAAACGCCTATTTTAATCATATTATTTAATTGGATTAGTGGATTATTATAAATTTGTTCTAAGAACAAATTTACGACAATAGTATATCATTTTAGCAATTGCGTTGCAAATCAAAATATAGTAGAA
>JAOZNZ010000115.1:0-8296 GCA_029933535.1 bacterium
TGTCCATTAAACTCCCCTCCTGTTTTAGGAGGGGTGCCCAAAGGGCGGGGTGGTTCGGGCTATTCGGCCCGTTTTGTCCACTTCGTCCTGTGGAGTCTTACTCCATCAGGATTCTATCCTTTTCATCCATTCAACTTCCCTCCTAATCCCCTCTTGTCAAAGATCCCGTATTCCCTTGAAAGGGCCACGCGTATGACGCGGGGAAGCGCCGGGGTGTGTTAAAAAGGGGTGCCCGTGTTCCCCGCGCCAATGAAGTAATAACTTCTAAAATATCGCTAAATGCTTTGATAAGTATTTCAGTCGTTTCGCTATCCTTTTCAGCGAATTCGTATTTTTTCATTTTCTTTTCCGTTAAATTAATAGATGAAAGTTAATTTTTTGCGTTCATGTTATTGTTATACCAAAATTAAGTGAAAATTGTCTCAAATTTTCTTGGTTTAATCAGACATAAATTCACTTGTTGTAATTTGGTTAAGATGATTTAATTATATAATATTGCATCAAATCTTCATTATTAACGCAAATTGAAATATTTCAAAATTCCAATTTTTCCATCAGCATTTTTTGTCACTTGTATTCAACAAATTATGTCAATGTCACTTTGTAGTATTTAAGTGAAATTGGCACATTTTCAATCCAAACCATTTTATCGAAAGTAAATCATTATATCCATAAATTGCCCAGATTTATCTGGACAATTTCCTCCGAGCGCCTAAAAGTTATCATAAACCGGTGCGACTCTAATCCAATCAAGTTAAAAATTGTTCCAAAATTGCTGAAAATGTGGTTCAAAATTCTCATAAAGGAACATTGTGCTAAGTTGTGTAATTCCAACATGTTATATGCTTCAATTTAAGGTTCTTTCCAAAGCGAATGCAAATTTCACTTTGATAATCTGGCACTTTTTACTTCAAAACGTGGCACTTTTTACTTTCAAAAATGGCACTTATTGGTATTGCTTTACCCTACAACTCCATAATATAATAGGTGGCGATGATTTTGTTTAAGTGGATTTTCTTTGTAGGAAACGGCCCGGAAGACACTAAAATTGTCGGGCGCTAACACGAACGCAATAATTTATCTCATGGGACTTAAAAAGATAACGAAAAACCTGATTTTTTAAAAAAGTAATTCTTGACTTATAAACCGACTGCTTATGGTGCTTTATATTTGATTTTATAAAAACAGCTTGCATAAAACTGCAATAGCAAATCATCTATAATATATGAAGGGCATAAGCAAAAATAGCTTTCATCTTGAATGCATAATAATATTTAATTTAACAATCTACCGTAAACGAAAGCGGTAGCTATAACCGGAGAATACTATGAAAAAATCTATCTTCACAATGAGATAATTTTAGAATTAAAACGATGTGTGCAAATTTGCAAAAGAATTTCGTTTTTGCACTATTATCAACAACTTTTTTAACTTACTGTTTTCTATAAGTTGTGTTTACAAAGTGATTTAATACTATATTATGTGTTTCGGCATAATATTTGCTCATCAATTAATGAGGTGTTTTATCAATAAATATTTTTCCCGTTCGGTGGACAACAGCATTTTTTTTACAACAAATATTTTTAAATAATTGAAAATCCAGCAATTTATTAAACTGCTTCGAATAACTAACAATCATAAAACAACCCATGAGGTACACCATGAAAAAAATTATTCTATCAAGCCTTATATCACTTGTTCTAACTACTTCTACTTTCACAGCCACTCACGTAATAAAAATTGACAGCAAAGCAAGCGATGACTCAACTGAAACGGTTGCAACAATTCAACGTGCGTTGGAACTTGCCGAAAAACTAAAACCAACAGAGAACATGCCGATCTTGATAAAATTAGGACAAGGCGAATTTGCCGCACCTGACACAGAATGGGAAATCTCATCTAAATGGATTTTCTTTGCCGGTAACGGCCCGGAAAACACCAGAATTGTCGCGGACAAAATCGAGTTAAGTCCCGAGGCAATTACATCTTTTAAAGATGTTTATATTGATTCTGTTTTGATATCGGAAATACGTATCTCCCGGTTGCCAACATAAAGGTACTTCATTTAGAAAAAAATGAAGGTCAATTAGACGGAGTATGGCAAAATGCCGTTGGTGAGATGCAAGTTTCCGACAAAAGTGTAACTGATTTATCTAAAATTGGTACTAACGAAACCGAAATATCTTCTTCTAATCTGTCTAATGAAGGAAATAACGTAATTGAATCCGAAGACGATTATGTTCTTAAAGCAGGCAGCACAATGACCGGTTATTTGACATTATCCGGTGATCCTACTAATTCGCTGCATGCCGCAACACAACAATATGTAGATGATAATGAGATTGGTTCTCAATTTGACGCATTTGTTCCTGATGACTATCCGACACCTTACAGCGCAATTAGAGATGGCAAACAAAATATTTATGTTAAATCAGGCGTATATGTTGATGTATTTACTAACGTTGAAACATTAAGCACTCCTTTCCGCGTGGTAGGAGAAAACCGCGAAAATGTGACTTGGATTTTAAGACTTGAATGTAATAGTAGTGCCGGGGCAATTCAACCCACTTTGAATTGTAATAAAATGTGGTTTGAAAACACTACCATTGTTTTTAGCAATATGTATAATTGTTACGCCAGAGTTTTTAATTTCGGTAACAATGGCAATAATTATAATTTGAACCTGCGGATAGCAAATTGCAAATTATATTGGCCTATCACAGGTCTCTGGAAGCCGGAATTTGCTGCGTTAATTGGAACTCCCGGGCTATTTAATGTACAATTCGTCAATTCCACATTCAAAAATGACGATCTCACGTTTGGGCATACCATGATATATGATGTATCAGACCATAATTTCCATCCTGAAAGTAGCCTGATTTATGATAATGTCCAAATATTGGATCATCGAGCATATCGGGTAATATGGTCATACATTCCACACGTAACTATCAGAAATGTCTATATCAGTATAGATAAAGATTATTCAAATGACAATAATTCTTTTTTGTGCATTATATATAATTCTCAGGTAACAATTGACGGTTTGGAAATTGACGCACCAAATGCCGGTGCGTCTACGGCTTTCTATTTTAATAAGTGTTCAAAAGTCAGAATCAGCAATTCATCGATCAATGCTGGTAAAGGGTTTAGCTACGGCACATTCCGTTTTTACAACAATTCTTCAAACATAATAATCACATCAAGCAAATTTAACTGTGCGAATGACAGATTTTTGTTTATGGATAATTACACCAATACAAACAAGCAATTTCTAACCGGTTGCGTTCTTTACAATGCTGATGTAAATAACTTAACAAACATTGGCGATCGATTCGTTCTTCGGAATAATGTTATAAATGGAGTGGCCCATAGCGGATACGATACCGCACTTACCAACTCACCTGACGGGTTGGCAGACACGAATATTGTTTGGGTGAGCATTTCCAGTGGTGATGAGACGACAGGCGATGGAAGTATGGGCAAACCATACAAAACGTTATCGCAATCTATTATCAATGATTCCTATGACAAAACTATTTTTATATGTCCCGGGCAATATGATTTAAATGATGATTTGGAAATCAATGGCGATATCGCGATTAAAGGTTTTGGAAATAGAGAAGATATTTTTCTGAATAGTATTAATGATCAAAAAAGAATTTTTACTGTTAATAGCGGAAATGTATTAATAGAAAATATGAAAATGACGAGTAAGAATGACAATTATTGGGGCGGCGCTGTTCTTGGTAGTGAATGTACAACTGTGCAACTGTGTATATTTGACAGTTGTGAAGCTACCTGGTACGGGGGCGGTGGAATGTCGGGTGGTACCGCAAACAATTGCATATTCACAAATTGCGTTGGTTATTATAGTGGCGGGATGTATGGTGACGATTATGGATCCATGCCGGAAGGAGTTGCCCGCAATTGCACGTTTATCGATTGCTGTGCTACTAGTTTGGATGGTGGCGGAATGTATGGTGGAAGCGCTTGGAATTGCACGTTTAAATATTGTCACGCAGAGCATGGTGGTGGTATAATGTACGGTGATGCATACTACTGCACTTTCAAAAATTGTAGTGCCAGCGAAGACGGTGATGCCATGTTTGCTACAGGCACAAAATTCTGTATTGTTGACAATTGCGGTTCAGAACCTGTGTCAAGTGGCACTCACGTTGGATTAATTATAGATGAACAACTTCAACTTGGAAGTCAGGATATAGGTACTGAAACTGTAACTACAACAAATATTCAAAACAGCGCTGTAACAAGTGAGAAAATACTTAACAATACAATAACTATTAATGATCTTGATATTTCTTCTATTGATACTCGTTACATCAGTAAAACAGAAACCGGAAATCAAACAATGTCCGGTTCTCTCACAGCACCACAAATCAACGTTTCAAACAACTGGATTGTCGGCAGTGGTGGCGCAACTAAACAGGTAATTGCAATCAACAACGAAGCGGCGGAAAGTATAACCTGGACAAGCGGAACTACCAATGCAGTAACTCATGGTCTTGGCATAATCGGCAATTATATAGTTTTAATTACCCCGACAAGTGATATGAATTGTAATTATTATATCAGTAACAAATCAGAAAATTCTTTTACAATAACTACAAAAGGCAGCTATTTTAATTTTGATTACCTCATTATCAAAAAATAAATTTGAGAATAGCAGGTTTTTAATTTCGATTATTTAATTATCAATAAATATATAAATCATGAAAAAATTTAATAACAAAAAAGTTTGTATTATAATTTGTTTTATTTCATTGCTTTTTAAGGCTTATTTCTTAAATGCTGTTCCAATAGACGAATCGTCTATTGACTCATATTATAAAACGTTTGTTAATGAAACTGTTTCTATTGGTGATTATTTTTATTCATTTGTTGAAAATCTAAGCCAAGACTCATATTTCCCGAGAGCCAGAAATGCTTTTGTGACTTATAAATTCTATAAAGATGGCAAGCTTCCCGATGGCACTTCTGTAAAACAATTCAATTATGAAGATTCTACTTGGTATGAAATATATGGTATAATTGATAAGAATGCCAAAGGTAAAGAATTTTATTATAATGTAGATCAGTGGGAATTGGGTAGTGGCTTTTTTGAAAGTGCTTCTTACCCTGGGTTTCGTTTTCGTATTTGGGGAGAATGCGCCCATTACAATTACTGCTTTCGCATCGATGATTATTCTGATACATTTGATGACACAACACATATAGGTAATCTAAATCACATAAAAACATATAGCGGAACAATATATCCTGAAATGGAATGGAAAGGAATTTCTGTCCCCGCCGACACTGACTGTTTTACTGTCGCGTCAGCATATCTTGAAGAACGTCCGACAGTTTATATCATAGGAAATAAACCATTAAACGTAAAAATGACTGCCGGTGGAATCGAAAACGATTATTTAAACAAAAAAAATATATTAATACAGTTGCCTCATTCGGGTCCTAACGCTCAAATAATAGTTTCCGCCAATGATCCAAACGATAAAATATTTTATTCAATTCGCATGAGATTGTATAATGATATATCGTATGGTTTAAAAAGTGCGAAGCCTGTACAATTCGTAAACTATTCTGCTCCGCTACCAAAAGGCGATGACGCTGACAAAGGAGCGAAACCTTCTTTTGTCCCCGCTTGTGCCGTGAATAACATTTCCATGACCCCGGCGGTAAGTATATCTCCTTTTGCCGTAAATGTACCTGTTGGTCAAATCGGCATGTCGCTTAATTTAACTTATTCGCCGCCCTCATTTTCTCATTCTGTATCAACTACATTAGTAAGCGGAGTTGAAAATATATCTGATAGTTACAGTATTTCCGCTCCGGCATCTTCATTCGGGCATTGCTGGTCGGATAATCTAACTCCCTGCATTGAAGATACAAGATCATCATCATTAATTGGTTCTGATGATCTTTGGGAATATACCGCTACGTTTAATAACGCACCGACACCGGGTTGCTCTTTTAACGGCGATTATCATATTTACACAAATGAAACTCCAACATGGATTCCACAACCGCTAACCCGCGCAAATCTTACCGGGGATACAATAAATTATTGGCAATCGGGAATTATAGTTAGTAACTTTACTTCGCCGCTTATTGTCGGTAAAAATAATTCTCAGGGAACTGAATTAATAAGAGTTTCAAAATATTTATGGCCGCAAAGTATAATTGACAGAAATAATAATACTAATTCCTTCAGTTTTGCCGACCAGCAAACTATTAATATAAGCGCCTCGGCAAATAAATACAATGCCTCAACTACTTATGACAATGATTCAACACGAGTTCGCCGTGTACAAAGTGTAACGCATGAAAGAACAGGTTTATCTCTCCAAATGGCGGCGCAGTCCGGCAGTAAATTTGTTACATCCATGACGCAGAAAAAAGGAACAACTAATCTTCGTCAATCCGTTTCTTTTACTTATCATACATTTAGAGTTGCTACAATGCCAACCGTTACAAATGATATCTCTCTTCTTACTTCAATGACACTTTGTAACGGTGGTGTAATTACCTGTATTTATGATAATGTAGCAAATGAAAGTGTTTCCGGTGCTGATTTCACACTTCCTTACCTCAAACATATTATTTCTCCCGGAGCAACTACTACTTTTGAATACGCTTTCATTGAGGACAATTTTGAAGCGAATTTCTACGGCCCTGCCGACATGAAAAAATATGAACCGAGAAAAACTTACATCATTTCCAATGGCGGTATCTCTACTCAAATATTTGAGAAAACAGGCACTCCTATTTTCTTCAATAATTTTGCTAATGTCGGTATGCGGACAATCACTACCACCGGCACGACTAACGATAAAAATTACGCGCTTTATCTTGATGACGCTACTATGCAATGGTACGGGATGGAAAATAATAACGAGCTTGACGGAAAACTACAACATGAATTTGATTATAATTTTAATCGCTTGCTTTATAATGGCGTTTCCGCTTTTCCTAACAGCAGTTCAAACAAACAAAATTCAATTTTTAATTATGATGAATTTGATAATATAATTTATACCGCTAATGGTGAAGGAAATGGAATTACTAAATTTTATTCCTTAAACGGTATGGATTTAATTACGGTTATTGATCCGCGAGGAAAAGTGACTTCTAATTATTATGATTCCGCAGGTAATTTAACAAAAACAATTGACGGAATTGGCAATATTTTTGTTGAATTCTATGGCACTAATTCCTGGCCGACTAATATTGTTATGGAATGGTTTCCCGGAAGAGAATCTACTTACCAATATAATATCGCCGGACAGGTTATCAAAGCTACCGATCCGTTAAATCGCTCCGCATATAATTATTACGAAAATGATGGCGCGCCGGCAAGTCCAGGCAATTACAGTACCGGCGAATGCGCGACAAATGCTTTCGGTTATCTTGTCGCAACACGCGATCCGATAGGTAGAGTTACAACTTATGAATACGATGATCTCGGCAGGCAGATAGAAGTGGACTCACCAAATAATACCGGAAGATATATCATAAGAAATACTTACGATAAACTTGACCGACTTACTTCAACAACATATCCCGACAGCACATTTATTTCAAATATTTACAACTCGGCAGGTTACCCTACACTCGTACGTGACAGAAAAAACAGGTGGACGACAA
This sequence comes from bacterium, assembly GCA_029933535.1. Taxonomy (GTDB): domain Bacteria; phylum Auribacterota; class UBA3054; order UBA3054; family B51-G9; genus B51-G9. Next base: position 7,669 of record JAOZNZ010000115.1, read on the forward strand.
ACACATTTGATTCCGCAGGTCATTTAACGAAAGTAGTATTTCCCAACGGAGATTTTATTGAAAAAACTTATGACGGGGACATGGTATCAAAACTTGTTGACGGAGAAGGCAACGAAACAAAATTTTACTATGATCACGAACAACTCGTTGGTGTGGAATTCCCGGATGGAACAAAACGCGCTGCGGGATTCGATAATCTCAATCGACAAATTTGGGCGATTGACGAGCGCGGAGTTGTAGTTACAAATGTCTATGACAAAGCGAACAGGTTGCTTCGCAGCCAATACTTGATTTCAACAAGTTTAAATCCCGCGAACATGCCTTGTGTAACAAAACTCCCGGCATCGCCATACACATTACCGGTTTTTAACGAAAGTTATGTTTACGGTTCAGTTGATCAATCTATTAAATTTGCTTATGATTCGGGTGGTAATGTAACCAATTTAATCGACTGGGCAGGCACAAATTCATACCAGTTCGACAATTATGGCAGATTAACCAACCAACAATCAATTATGGTCGCCGGGGACGGCGACCCTCCAGTATATTCCTCGTCTTTCGCCTATGATCTTGTAAACAATCAAACAAATTTCGAATTTCAAGTTTCGAATTTCAAGTCACAAACATC
>JAOZNZ010000115.1:8306-8666 GCA_029933535.1 bacterium
TTTAATCGACTGGGCAGGCACAAATTCATATCAGTTTGACAATTATGGCAGATTAACCAATCAATACACTTTAAATTCCCCTCCAGTTTTAGGAGGGGTACCCGCAGGGTGGGGTGGTTCTTATTCCTTCTTTTCCTCTTTTGACTTAGTTGACAATCTGACAAACATGCAAATCCAAACATCTTATGATAAGCATCAAACATCATACACATACGACAATCTCAATCGCTTAACAAACATATATTCCCCCTTTGAAGGGGGGCAGGGGGATGTTATTTCCGCCGCATACACTTACAATCCGAACAACAAACTCGCATCATACAAACCGAAATATGGAGCTTCACAGATTGCGAATGTGAA
>JAOZNZ010000698.1 GCA_029933535.1 bacterium
CTGGAAAAGGGTTCAGCCGTGAAACGGCATTAAAGTCCCCCTTTTTTAAAGGGGGGTTGGGGGATTTAGAAATTTAGAAACAAACAAAAAAATATCAAGAAAATTAAGATAAAATCCCCCTCACCCCTTTATGAAAGGGGGATTAACTTTTAGAATTCAGATTTGCAAAATATCTTTTCGAGCACCCTCTAAATAAGGCTTGTCCGAAAACCCTTACTCTGAACTCTAAAACAGCTCTTCCTGAACGATTTCTTTCGGTGGTTTAAGCCAATTTTTAAGCTTCTCCAATGACCAGGAATTTACTATGTTCTCAGATTCACACCAGGCCCGGCGTGCGATATTTACACCATATCGCATGTTAAGGAATCCATCAGGCGTGTGGGAATCCGTGTTTATGCAGATAGGAACTCCGGCTTCGCGCGCCTGGAAAGTAAAGGCTTCGTTCATATCAAGTCTGTGAGGAGAAGAATTAATTTCAAGAGCCACATCATTTTCTTTAGCCGCATAAATTATTTTTGAGATATCCATTTCATAAGGTACCCTTTCACCTATTAATCTTCCCGTAGGATGAGCAACGCACCTTACATAAGGATTTTGAATCGCGCGAACAATTCTCTCTGTCATTTCATCGGAATTCATACCAAATCTTGAATGAATAGCGGCAATCGCAAAATCAAGCTTTGATAAAATTTCGTCATCAAGGTCAAGTGAACCGTCAGCCATAATATCAACTTCTATTCCCTTAAAAATATAGATGCCGGGATTTTGTTCGCGGAATTTATCGATTTCCATAATCTCATTAAGCAATCTTTCCGCGTTGAGTCCGTGAGCAATAGTTACTGCTTTCGAATGATCTGTAATTGCGATATATTCATATCCGAGTTTTTTTGCCGTTTCAGCCATTTGGGAGAGAGTGGCCGATCCGTCAGAGTGGGTAGTATGGCAATGCAGATCACCTTTAATTTTATCTAAAGAAATAAGATTTGGCAAAGTGTGATTTTTAGCTTTTTCGATTTCTCCGCGGTTTTCTCTGATTTCAGGAGGAATCCAGTCGAGTCCGATTGAGTTATAAACTTCCTCCTCGGTTTTTCCCGCAATAGATTCATCATTTTGAAAAACGCCGTATTCACTCAATTTCATATTTTTATCTTTCGCGAGTGCGCGCAGGGCGACATTGTGTTCTTTTGAGCCTGTAAAATATTGCATTGCAGCACCGAAACTTTCCGGTTTTACAACGCGGAGATCAACCTGGATTTTGCTTTTTAAAACTACGCTTGATTTTGTTTCGCCTTGAGCAAGAATTTCCAAAACTTCAGGATATTCAGCAAAATGCTGAATTATTTCTCCCGCATTTTCAGTGCAGGTAATTAAAATGTCCAAATCACCAACCGACTCACGCTTGCGACGGAAACTTCCTGCAGGTTGGATATGATGAATTCCGTCTATTTTAGTAATATAGTCAAGATAATTCTGAAGAATTTCCTCAGCTTCCGCCCAGGGTTTTCTATCGGTTTGCAGTGTACGAAAATCGCGGATACTTTTTAGGATTTTAGTCTCACTCTTTTCGCCCATTCCGGGTAAACCGCGAATTTTCCCTTCTGAAGCGGCTTCTTCTAATTTATCAACACTATCAATTCCAAGTTTATTATAAACAAGTTTAACCCTTTTTGGACCAAAAGACTGAATTTTAAGCATTTCAAGTAATCCGGACGGCAGAGATTCTTTTAATTCGTCGAATTTTTCTACTTTTCCCGTTTCGCAAAACTCAATAATTTTGTCGTGAAGCGTTTTGCCGATAGTCCGAATTGAATTCAGTTCATCAGGATTCCGCGCGACAATATCAGAAAGTTTATCCGTCATATTTTCAATAACCCGTGCGGCGTTTCTGTAAGCGCGAACGCGAAAAACAATTGCGCCCTGGATTTCGAGAATATCAGCGGTTTCGCTAAAAATTTTTGCTATTTCATTATTGGTAGGCATTTTACTGTTGATTATTGAGTGTTTAATTCTTCCCATCACTCCATCATTCCACTAATCCATCTTCCAACATTATACCACAAAGACCTTTTAAAATCTATATTTTTTAATTTTACCGGCTTTGGTGCATAATCAATAAACAATGAAATAATTTGTACTTATGTTTATGCTAATTGAAAGAGGAAATCCCCCTAACCCCCTTTAAAAAAGGGGGAATTGCTTTAGATGACTTTCAGGA
>JAOZNZ010000699.1 GCA_029933535.1 bacterium
TTCATCAACAATTATTGTCGTTTTAGGATGGAGCTGAAGAGCACTCGCTGAAATCATTGATGTTACCGGGCCTTCTACCGCTTTGGCTATAATCCCGGCTTTCCCCTCTCCTGTGGCTAGTAATACGATTTTCCGCGCGTCTAAGATTGTTCCTATTCCCATTGTGAAAGCCCGTTTCGGCATACTTTCAGGCGGTTCAAAATAAATTTCATTTTGTTCAATTGTAACAGGTGTAAGAGCTTTTTCTCTCGTTCTTGATTGCAAAGCGGAAAGCGGTTCATTAAAACCAATATGTCCTGAACGCCCTATACCGAGAAGTTGTAAATCGATCCCGCCGTTCTCTCTAATCAACCGTTCATATTTATCGCTTTCGGCGGTGTAATTTTCTGCCATTCCGTTTGGTAAATATGTATTTCTGATATCTATATTAATTCTGCTAAACAGATTTTTATTCATATAATATCTGTATGAATTCTTGTCTTCGACAGGAAGGCCAATGTATTCATCAAGATTAAAAGTTCTGCACAATGAAAAATCAAGATTGTCTTCCTTATGTGCACAAACTAATTTGTCGTAAACAACTTCCATCGTCCCACCGGTTGCAAGCCCGAGAACGAGGTTGGGTTTTTCCAGTATGGATTTTTTAATGATTCTTGACGTTAATTCTGCTGCCTCATCGGCTGTAGGTCTGATAATTACTTCCATGGTGAGTATAGTAAATAGTTATTTGTTAATAGTTATATGCCATGCCGGTTTTAGTTAAATTTCAGGCAAGGCGGATAAAATTAGTTTTATAGAAAAAACTAATTTATAGTGCCGGTTTATTCATTGTTATTTTTTGTAAAATCTCTTAATATTAAACGGTTGAAAGTTTTGGTTATTTCATTTGAATTTAATTATTCTGCCATAAATTATTCTGCCAATAAAAGATTTGATTTGAATTTAATTATTTTTATTTTAATCGTACTCCCCCAAAATCGTACTGCTAAAAAATTAATCGTACTGCTCTTAATATGAATCGCGGGCAGCGAGTTGGGGATGCCGGTTTGGAAATAAAATTTCAGCAAGTTTTTTCCCATCGCCGCTGAATTTTATTCCGACTGATTGTGCTGTTTCCAAAGGTTCATCAGTACCCATCAAAAGCTGAACGATTTTTTCATTACCTTTAACACAGTGTTTTGTTTTAACATTATTATCAACAGAAACTTTTCCATTAGAAATTTTTAATGTTACTTTTTCTTTGGAATCGGAAATAAGTAAACTTCCCTTCCAATTAGCCAATGGAGAAGATTTAATTACGCGGGAAAATTCACCGCACATTTTTTCTAATGTGGATTTTAAATTAATGATTCTTGCCATAGGGCCGCCACAGGACTGATAACGAGTTTCAACGGTGCAGTTTTTTCTGCGGAGTTCTTTGCATACAGGGCTGTCGTAATGCATGAAATTAAAAGAAACATTTCTGAAATTATTCTTCTTTGCAAGAAAAACAATTGCACTTAGTATTTGTTCAACATTTCCGGCTGCTTCAACACATTCAAATTTATCGTTTTCAATTCTGATAACAACATATCCCTGAATACCGCCTTTATCATTTTCCCAGCAATGATATTTCGCCTTTGGGTTTAAATACTTGAATGTCGGTCGTACGGCAGTTCCGGTTAATAATTTATTTTCTTTATTGTAGAGTTTTTCAATTTCCTTGTTTTGAGAGATTTTTAATTTCTTGACAGGTTTTGTCGGCTTGTCTTTCGGCAGGTTGGCTAATGAAATCTTGTAAGTAGATTCCGACCACGCACGCGAATAATCCAATTTATGATAGAAATCAGGAATTCCGAAAAGTACGCTTAAATCATAACCTGCTGCTTTCGCTGCTTCTATAGATGCCCGGGCAGTTTTAGTCAAATAGCCTTTTTTCCTAAAGTCACCATGAGTGATAACGGCACCTATACCTGCTGTTCTAACGCGAGCTGCACCTATTCTTGTATTGTAATCCCAAATACCGAAATGAGAAACGATGGTATCATTAATTACACCTATACGTGAAGTTTCCCAATCATAGTGGCTGTTATAAATATAACGTTTCAGGCCTTCTTCGTGCATTTCGAAGTAGCTTGGATACGGGAAAGTTTTAGCGAACAATTCAACTAATTGTTTCTTGTGCTTTTTGGGATCCGGTTTTGTGATTATGAATTCATTCATTGTTTTGTTTG
>JAOZNZ010000700.1 GCA_029933535.1 bacterium
ATGAACTGTGCCTTCAGCACAAAACATAATTCGCATTTTGTGTACAGTGGGTTACGGATTACGGATTACTTCCCATCTTCCATTCCTTCACGCCATCAACAATTTTACACGAATGAACAGCGAATTTATCGGCAAAATCAGGATGGCTTCGCGGATAAGCTGTTTCTACTGCAAATTTAAGCTTTTCTACCGCATCCGCGCGAACAAGGGCTCCTGCAGCTCCTTTGTCTCCGCCGCCAAGCATTCTTTCACCAAAAACACCACGAACTGTGCGTGCAATATCGCACATTGTTTCAAGTTCCGGCCCCGAGATTTTATATTTATCACGGAGTTGGCGACCATCTTTTCTAAAGATTTCACCAACAGAAATTATGTCACCGTTTTTCCAGGCGTCAATCATCTTATAGAAGCGCTGTTGAGCATTAAAAATATAATCAAGTCTGTCGCATAAATCAGGATGATAATTTTTGAATTTTGCGATTATTTTGCTGAAAAGTTCCTTTGTTTTCGCATCAGCAAGACAAGAAATTCCAAATTCATCTTTTGCCATCGCGGTAAGTTGGTCACATTCCTCACGACGGATTTTATAAGTAGATTTTTCAAGACCCGGCCTTACGGTTCCTGTATCAAGACTGACAATTCTAAAGTTTACATCAGAATCACCAAGCGGAATATATTTTATTGAACGATCTGCAGGATTATAATGTGTTCCCATTCCTTCTTTTGCGAACAAAATCATTGTTTGATCAAGTATTCCGCATGGCGAGCCGATGTAGTCATTTTCCACCATTTGAGCAAGGTCAACAATATGATGTTTGTCGTCAATTTCAATTTGATTGATCTCAAGCATTGTAAGAATAAGATTCAGAGAAAGTGATGCAGAGCGTGACATCCCGCCACCCGGAATATTTCCATAAAGTATCGCATCCATACCTGATGTGAGATTATAACCTTCACGATGTAGAATATGATCTACGCCATAAGGAAATCTTGCCCAGGAATCAGGTACAGAGAGCGGATCAGGCGTTTTACCGGTTTCGAATTCTATGATTCCGTCTTCCGGGAAATTCACACTGAAAAATCTGTTTTTATTTGTTCCGTTAGGCTTATAAGCCATCCAGATAAATCTATCTGTGCCAACACCAAAAAGTTCTGTTCCGTTATAATCGCCGTGTTCAACACCGAGACAAAATCGGGATGAGGTTCTGCGAATTTTGCCGGATTCAACATTTAAACCTGTTTTACCTGCAGCATAAATAATTTTTTCAATCGCTATTTTATCTTGTTCGGTCATTTTATCCAAAGGTTGAACCATTCCATCCCCAGTTTTCAGCGGGAATATCAGTAAAATTAATATAAACTCTTTCCGGAGAAATTTCCAATCTGCTTTCCAGCAAAGCGCAAAGCCTTTCTGAGATTTTACCGTTTACTTCACGGTTAATTCCTCCAATCCCGCGTACATCTGCAAATGCAGCCATACTGATATGTCCGCCCAGCATAAAGTCAGCGGATTCGACAATTGCCATAACATATTGTTCTGACTTACCGGTAGATTCAGCCACGATTTTAGACATATCGGCCAGCAGGGCTTCCAGTTTATTTTCCGGAAGTTTTATTGAGGTTTTTAATGAAATAAGCGGCATATTATCCTCCTGTTGTGTAAGTTACATTTCGTATTATATTTACAGTTTAATGTTATCAATTTTCTTATTATATGTCAATTGCCGTGCCGGATTATTATTGAATGATTTGACGATCTGGCGATTTAACGATTTAGAATTATTATCTTTTGTACCAATAATAACACATACGACGAAAAAATATTGCGAACGGGAATAATAATATTGCTAACATTGAACTCCAAAGTTTAAATTCATTATCAAGTTTTCTTCCTGAAGTGGTAATAGAAAAATTTGTAATGATTTTAAAATTTAATTTTTGCTTTTTCCCCCATCTAATCAATTTTCTTGAAAACCAGATTTCTTCCGATGCATAAATTTTGTCGTTAAAACCACCAATTTCTTCAAAACCTTCGCGTGTACAGTAAATAAAACAACCCGCAGCAAGTGAATATTTTATCGATAACCAATTCCAGAAATTCAGGAATTTTTTGGCTGTAAAAGTTAACGGTCTGTCTATTTCTAACTTGCACCCTCCTCCACAGCAATTACCGTTTGATATATTTTCCAATGCGGCAGAAAGCAATT
>JAOZNZ010000701.1 GCA_029933535.1 bacterium
ACTCCTGTGCCAACTAATACACCGACAAATCTGTTGCGGACAAAAAGCTGTAAAATATCTTTAAGGCGGGGGCCGGCAACACGTTGCAGGCTGTCTGCCATAATAGTCATTCCGAAAATAAAGATAGCGAGTCCGCCGAGAAGTGATATCAGGAGTCCGGTTTGATTCAATCCCATAACGCTGAAATGCAAACTTCTGTATGTTTGATCATTAGAAACCACTTCAGCAATAACATCAACTGTTCTGGTTTTTTTACCAACAGTAACAAAAGTTTTGGCTATGCCGTTTTTATCAGTTTGAACGTATGTTTCGGAAAGCTTGGTGTCAGGGGAACGTTTTTCTATGGTGAAAAATACTTCGGCATCGACTTCCGGATCACCTTCTTTATCAAAAACTTTTATCGTGAGAGGCTTTGAACATGTGTGCCCGGCTAAAGCTTCCTGATTATCTCCTGATATTTCTATACCGGAAATCAATCGAAAAAAAGTTGATTTTTCTTCACCGCTTTTGTGCTTAAATTCAGCTTTCACATAAATGTCACCAAGAGTCTTTCCGACTGTAACGGGAATTGAAGCTAACCCTCCGGCATCGGTAATTGTGGATATGCCTTTCGGAAACCATAGATTTGTGTTTTGACCTGTGGCGTAAAACTTTACTTTAACATCTTTTACCGGATCTCTGCTTCCTTTGCCTCCAAGCAATCCTTTTTTGTGAGGACCTAATACTTGAACAGTTAATTCTTTTGGCAGTGAAGTTGATGGAGCAACACATTGAGTATCGCCGCTTTTAATTATTATTTTGTCCGGGTAATTGTCAACTGAATTGACACATCCGTAGAACAATGGAGTGAGGCAAATTATTAAACTTAATATTTTTATAATATTTTTATTCATAATTTCAAATAAAACTGCCGGTTTTTTCAAGGTTATTCGCCATAGACATAAAATGTCGATTGTTATTCAAGTACGTCATTTCGACCTTTTCGAGCGCCGTCTAATTAAGGGTTACTCGAAAAGGAAAATGTCCCGCCGACCTTGTGTCGGTGGACATAAAAATTGCTGGAAAACCATTGTGAATACTGAACATTCAGGCGTATGCTAGGTTTTTCCAGCGACCAAAATTAAAATCTCCCTGAATCCCACTCCCGATGGAATATTCGGGATGTTCCACTTTAAAAAAGGGGGAATTACACTGTCGCGGAGGAATTTTGGCAAAAGTATCGTTCTTATCAAATTTTTCTTACCACCGGTACAACCGGCATACGCCAAGCGCTTCGCGAAATCCAAAATCACAAATCCAAAATCACAAATCCAATCACTCAATCGGCATTTCAAATTCAGAGAGCGCCGGAATTCTTTCCGCGATGTTAATAAGCCTGCTGCCAATTCGTTCGAAGTTAGCGATAATATCGAGTACAAAAACAACCTGATTGACATTTTCTTTTTCCGGGTTAAAACTTTTTATGCATCTTCCGGAAAGGCGTTTTGATAAGAACTTGATTTTATCTTCAAACGCCAGGGCAAATTTCGCTTCTTCCGCGTTGCCTGTGTTCAAACCGTTGAAAACATGATCGCATTGAAGATCAACAGCTTCAAACATTTCTTTAATGTCGCTAAGAGCTTCCTCAGATAAAATAATCTTTTTGTCATTCCGCCTTTCTGCAAGTTTAACCAAACCAACAGCGAGGTCGCCTATCTGTTCTGCGTCCTGGACAGCGTGAACAAGAACCGGAACGATTGCTGCTTCGTGTTCTGTAAGAGGCATTGCAGTTAGTTTAGCGAGATAATTAGATATTTTTTCCTGTAAATCATCCACAATCTCTTCGCGTCTTAAAATATCATTTTCCCATTTTAAATTATTTTCTTTCAAACATCTGTAAGAATCTTCAACCATTTTTACAGATCTGCGCATCATATAAGCAAGCTCACGCGTTGCCTGTCCGATTGCGAGGGAAGGAGTTTGAAGAAGATGAGGTTCAAGATATTGCAAAGTTTCTTCTTTTTCACTTTGTAAAACCGGTACAATTTTTTTGGAAATCCATGCCAGAACTCCCGAAAAAGGCAGTAACGTCGCAACACAAATTATGTTGAATGTTGAATGCGCCATAGCAATGTGCCTCGCAATATTGACAGGAGGATTCGCGAAAACATTACCGGAAGTGAATTTGTTGACGTAATAAAGAAATATAGGAACGCCTTTCATAGGTA
>JAOZNZ010000702.1 GCA_029933535.1 bacterium
TATATGAAACTTGACGCGCAAAGCCAAAATGCTGTTTTTGCAAAATATTCCGGTTCGGAAGCAAAAGTAACTATTTCTGATCCGGGCTCAAAACTTGAAATATTAACCACTTCAAATCCTGTTTATATTTTTGGAGAATCCGGTTCTGCTTCGCTTATAATTTCAAACGGCGCGTCCGCATATTTTGATGAGTTTACTGAATTTGGGAAAAATTCAAGTGGAGAAGGAAATGTTATTGTCACAGGCGCCGGCTCAAAATTTCATGTTGATAATGATGTTTGGTTCGGTTATGAAGGTAAAGCAATTATGCAGGTCCTTGATGGCGCTACCTGTTTATGGGATGAAGTAAAATTAGGTGAATTCCCAAGTGGCATCGGGGAAGTCCTTGTAAGCGGTGCAGGTAGTTACTGGAACGGTGGCGGAGCTAAATATATCGGCGGTGAATTTCTCGTCGGACGATATGGTCACGGAACTGTTCTTGTAGAAAATGGCGCGACTTTGCGCAGCAGCGGATACAGCGAACTTGGTTCTTATGACGGTAGCTACGGTAGCGTAACTGTTACCGGTGCTGATTCTCTCTGGCATGCAACCGGATTTTTGAAAATTGGAACTACATACAATGATCACGCGACAGGAATTGTTACAATTGCAGATGGAGGTAAATTAATTGTTAATGACGGAATTTCAATTGGACATAGCGGTACTTTGACGGGCAATGGCGGAACTATTCAAGCAAATATTGGTAATATTTACGGTCAAATCAATCCGGGTTCAAGTGTTGGTCTTTTAACAATTGACGGTACTTTTGAACAACAAACCGGTGGTGTCATAAATATTGAGTTAGCAGGAACGGCTTTAAGCGAGCATGACCGCCTTGTTGTTACGGGAGCAAGTACTCTCGATGGAACATTGATTGTGACTGCTATTGATGGTCATACACCTACAAATGGATTGACGTATCAGATTTTTGACTGGGTTGGCGGAACGTCAGGAAGTTTTGATGATATACAATTACCGGCTTTGACAGTCGGACTTGAATGGTCAACGAATCAATTATACACGACTGGAACATTGCATGTAATTCCGGAACCGGGAATTTTATGGATTGTTGGACTATTGGAATTATGGATTATTGGCAGGAGGAAATTAATACCGATGCACTAATGTTCTTGGGATGAATTTTCTCCTTAAAGATTTTAATTATCTGATTTAGGCTCAACAAAAAATAAAATATCTTCTTTCAATTTTGATAACACCGCACTCTTCAGTATCTTTGTATTGATGACATAAGTTTTTGCGTCAAGAACATATCCGCATGAATACAGTTCTTTTGGAAAACAAGAAGCTTTTATTCTGTCATACATCTGATTATACCCTTTGAATCCATGTGTTCTATACTTTTTAGTATATTTTTCACCTCCACCTGTAGTGATTTTATACTCGCGGAAATCACCGAATAAATATGGCGGACCAATTAATTCCTCAATTGCATGCATTGTTGTATTCGGCATTAAAGTACAACCTAACATAACTATCTTTGCATCGATATTTAGAATTTTGCTGAAAGGTGAAAATTGACCGCAGGGAGTGGAATCATTTTGATGTTCGCTAAACAGTTCTTTTACCGCTGGACCAACACCGCAAACTGAATGTGTTGGATGCACAGATCTTATAGTTCCGTTTCTAAGCCGGAAATATTCCGGCAGAGCGCCTACGTTTGAAGGTGTATCAGATGTGCTGTGAATATCAATTGGTTCTTGTTCGTAGCTCAAAGCCGGCATCAAAAGCGTGCCGTTTGTACCAATGGTATCAAGAAAAGCGCTGATAATAATTTCAGGATTCAACTCATATTTACCGAGTGATCTGAATGATGAGTGCACCATCAATATATCCCCATCTGCTATACCAAGGTGCTGCAAATCCGAAATGATTTTGTTTTTAATTGAGCCTGAAAGCTCAATTATGGTGCGAGATTTTATTTCTTCCATTTTGTTATTACTTTCCTATTCCTCATTTTCTAAAGGAGGCAGGGGTATTTTATCCTTTATCGCGCAGTCACACGTTACTTAATTAAATATCTTTAATGTCAGTTTTTTCTTATTCGGTATTTACCTGACACCTAACACCTGACACCTGACACCTGCCACCTGACACCTGCCACCTGCCACCTGCCACCTGACACCTGACACCTGACACCTGACACCTG
>JAOZNZ010000703.1 GCA_029933535.1 bacterium
GGTGTCAGGTGTCAGGTGTCAGGTGTCAGGTGTCAGGTGTCAGGAAATTCATCCCTATTAATCAGGATGAATTTAGTATTTACTTCATCCTTGGGCGTTCCGTCTTCGCAAAGCGCCGGTTCTCGGTTCTCGGTTCTCGGTTCTCAGTTCTCGGTTCTCGGTTCTCTGTCCTCTGTCACCTGTCACCTGACATCAATTCGGATTACGGATTTTTTCTTCAAGACTTTGCAGTCTGTACAATTCGTTGTAATAACCTTCGCGATGTATTAAATCGAAATGTTTACCCGAATCTTCAATTAAGCCATCATTAATCACTAAAATTTTGTCAGCATCTTTTACCGCGCTAATACGATGAGCAATAATAATATTAGTTCTGGATTTTATTTCCGCTTTCAGATTTTCAAGAATCGCCATCTCTGTTTCAGCATCAACTGCCGATAACGCGTCATCCAGAATAAGAATATCAGGATTGGCTGCAAGTGCGCGAGCGATAGCTATTCGCTGTTTCTGCCCGCCTGAAAGAGTAATTCCTCTTTCGCCGACCTCGGTTTCGTATCCATCAGGAAAAGAAATGATTTCATTATGAATACGAACAGTGCGTGCCGCTTTCTCGATTTCCTCCTGAGAGATTTTGCTATTACCGAAGCTGATATTTTCGGCAATTGTCATTGCGAACAGGAAAGGTTCCTGAGGAACGTAACCGAATTTCCCACGTAATTGCGACAGTTTCAAATCACGGATATCATAATTCCCTATAAACAATGAGCCGTTTTGAACATCATAAAGCCGCATCAGCAGTTCAACAACAGTTGTTTTACCCGAACCTGTTTTACCGACAATACCGAGAGTTGTATTTTCCTTAAGTTCGAAGGAAATATTTTTCAGTACAGTAATATTGGTTTCCGGATAAGCAAAATTCAAATTACAACATTTAATATTTGATTCTGGTTTTACGTCAATATTACCGTCAGCGATAATCGGTTGAGTATCAAGAATTGATTGAATTCTTTCCATACTTGCCGAACCTCTTTGAACAAGATTAACCACAACACCTATCGCAATCATTGGCCAGGTAAGCATACCGATATAGCTTGCGAAGGCGACGAATTCTCCAATTGTAAGTTGACCTTGGATAACTTTTTTACCACCGAACCATAAAAGGAGTGCTAGACTCATAAATGCCAATGCGGTAATTGCCGGGTCGAAAATAGCATGAACTTTTGCTAATTTAATATTTTCATCAGCACATTTATCCGCTCTTTCAGCAAAATATTTCTGTTCAGTTTTTTCATCGCCATAAGCCTTTACCACTCTGACACCGGAAATAGTTTCCTGAGCTTTTTCTGTGAGTTTAGAAAAAGCAGACTGAACTTTATCAAATCTAAAATGTACAATCTTACCAAACTTTATTACAACAAGCGATACAATTGGCAGCGGCAGCAAGGTAATCAATGCTAATGACGGACTTGTGTACACCATATTTGCAATGGCAAGAGTTCCTAAAACAACAGCATCAAACGCAGCGAGAGTGCCGAAACCTGCTGAACGCTGGACAGCCTGAACATCGTTTGTCGCATGAGCGGTAATATCGCCGACTTTATGCCGTTCATAGAATTGAGGAGATAAAATTTGGAGGTGATTATAAATATCCTGCCGGATTTCTCTTTCGATTTTTCTGCTTGACCCAACGAGAAAGTATCTCCATAAAAATCTAAAAAAGCCAATAATAAGAGCAATAATTATTATTCCGCCGCCGCAAATAAAAAGTTTTTGATATGTTGCAGAATCTTTTGTAAGCTGGTCAATCACATATTGTGTGATTCTGGGAACCGTAACCTGCAGCACGTCAACACAAAGCAGCGACGCTATACCCAGCCCGACATATTTTTTATGTCGGAAAATATGGCTAAGAAGAATTTGGAATCCTGATTTTTGTTTATTAGTTGACATTTCAATTTATCATTTTAACTTAATAAAATATTATAAAGATATAATATATTTATGTCAATGATACATCAAAAGGCATCCGATATTTTTGGATGGCGCTCTAAATAAAAAATGCTCGAAAAAGGGAAGTGTCCCGCCGACCTTGTGTCGGTGGACATAAAAATTGCGAGAAAACCATTGTGAATACTGAACAGTCAGGCGTATGCTTAGTTTTTCCCGCGACCAAAAATCCTTTGCACTGTCGCGGGGGAAT
>JAOZNZ010000116.1 GCA_029933535.1 bacterium
CAAAAAAATCTTTATTATTGCACTCCATATCGGAAAACAGTTACTCACACACAAAAGCGAGCGTCAACTGTTTCAAGTATATCTTGATTTTTATCGAAAAGTATGATATAATTCAAACACACTTGAATCTTTAATAACTTTCGGATGGTTATGATTAATATTTTGCGCGAATATAATTTTTGGGATGGTCAGAAAATCGAAACCGGTTTTTTTCGGAAATCATATCTGAAAAATATTTCTTCTTATTTAAATAATAAACTTGTAAAAGTATTACTCGGGCAGCGGCGTACAGGTAAAAGTTATATTTTTAGAATGTTGATAAAAGAGTTAATTGAAAAGCATAAAGTTTCATCCAAAAATATTCTTTACATAAATAAAGATATCAGAGCTTTAGATTTTATTGATTCTGCATCAAAGCTTGATGAAATAATAAGATTGTATATAAAAAAACTTGCACCCAAAGGTAAGATATACATTTTTCTTGATGAAGTGCAGGAAATTATCGGGTGGGAAAAAAGTGTGAATTCTATGTCGCAGGATTATACTCGCAAGTTCGAGATTTTCATTACAGGGTCGAACGCTAATTTACTATCAAGTGAACTATCGACATATTTAAGTGGAAGATATATGACAATAAATATTTATTCATTTAGTTACACTGAATTTCTTGGATTTTTTAAATTAAAGAGAAATAAAGAAAGTTATATTAAATATTTAAATACAGGTGGAATTCCTGAACTTTATAATTTGTCAAACAAAGAACTTAAAATAAATTATATTTCCGCGCTTAAAGACTCCATTATTTTACGTGATATTATTCAAAGACACAATATTCGAGATGTTACTCTTTTAAATAGATTAATTGATTTTGTTATCGATACGCAAGCGTCATTATTTTCTCCTAATAAGATTGTTAAAACGTTAAAATCGCTTGGTGTAAAAACGAATATTGAAACGATAAGTACTTATTTAAATTATTTGACAGAAACTTTTTTTATCTATGAAGCTTTTAGATTTGATTTAAAAGGAAAACGAATTCTTGCCGGTGAGAGAAAGTATTATCTGAACGATTTAAGTTTCAAATATTATTTGAGTTCTTCTTTTGATAGAGGAATAGGTCACTTCCTTGAAAATGCTGTATATTTACATTACAAACGAAATGGTTATAATGTTTTTATAGGAAAATTAAAAGATAAAGAAATTGATTTTATTGTAGAAAAAAACAATATTAAAAAATATGTTCAAGTCGCTTATATGCTTACGGACGAAAATGTTATTAAACGTGAATTCGGTAACCTTCTTGCCATTAAAGATAATTACGAAAAGTTAGTGGTAACACTTGATGATCTAAATATCGGCATTATAGATGGAGTAAAACATATAAACGCATGGTCGTTATATGATTAATTTACAAAACATGCTAAATGAACTCGAAAATCAAAATCTTCTCCGATGCCGGCGGGAAATTGATTCCCGTTCAGGTAAAATTTTAAAAATTTCCGGAAAAGAATTCATTGATTTTTGCAGCAATGATTATCTTGGCTTTGCTGATGATCCAATAACCAAAAATGTCGCAAAAATCGCTACTGAAAAATGGGGCACCGGTGCAGCGGCATCAAGATTAATTTCCGGTGACCTTTCAATTACACGAATACTCGAACGAAAAATCGCTGAATGGAAACAAACTGAAACAGCTCTTGTCTTTCCAACAGGTTATATGGCAAATCTCGGCGTGATTACCGCTTTGCTCTCTATCGATGATACTGTAATTATTGATCGCCTGGCTCACGCGTCACTTGTTGACGGCGCCCGTCTTTCCGGTGCCAAACTAAAAGTGTTCCCTCACAATGATATAGAAAAACTTGACGCAATTCTGTCAAAAATCTCTTCCGGGGAAAAACTCGTTTTAACAGAATCCGTTTTCTCTATGGATGGCGATAAAGCCCCTTTGGTTGAACTCGTAAACTGCTGCAAAAAAAATAATGCTATGCTGCTCGTTGATGAAGCTCACGCACTTGGTGTTTATGGAAATGGAAGAGGTTGTGTCGCAGAAGATAACCTTGCAGGTGAAGTGGATATCGTTATCGGTACATTGAGCAAAGCAATCGGCTGTCAGGGCGGATTTGTTGCCGGAAAAAATTCACTAATAGAGTTTCTTGTCAATCGCGCCCGATCATTTATTTACACGACAGGAATAAATCCGGCGTCAGCCGGTGCTGCTTTTGCCGTTCTCGAAGAAATTTCTATAAATGACTTGCGGGTTAAAAAGTTATGGGATAATGTAAATTATCTACGTGAAAAAATAAAAAAACTGTCGCTGATTGGAGAAGGTCCGATTTGTCCTGTTATCACGGGAACATCGGATTCCGCACTCGCGTTATCAAAACATCTTTTTGATAACGGTTTTCTTGTTCCGGCAATTCGTCCTCCTACAGTCCCGAAGAATACCGCCCGGGTAAGAATAACTGTTTCATCAGCTCATACGAAGGAACAGATTAACAGATTAGCAGATGTTTTGTTGGACTTTTAGTGGACTGAATGGACACGATTGAAACGATTGAAATACGATTGAAATACGATGGACCTTCGACTTTTGACCTTAGACGTTTAAACTCCCCTCCTGTTTTGAGGGGTGTCCGAAGGGCGGGGTGGTTCTCCATTACTCCACCACTCACTATTAACTATTAACTGCTCGCGCTTGGAAGCGCGGCTTACCTTCTTTAATTATTTCGGCATTTTAAGTATAATGTATACGATAACTTATTTTAGAGCCTGAACGAAAACCTCTTTATTTCGCACGGCAATCTATTTAATAAAATTCAAACCAACAACTAACTAATGAAATTTTTTAAAAAGCCCGAAGCCAGAGCGTTAATTGCCCTCGCATTTGTTTTAATTATCGGGTTTGCTTTTAATGCCGACGGCGCTTTCTTTAAGTGGACAACTCATAGAGATATGCTCCGCTACATTTCCGTATTCGCGATTCTCGGCTGCGGAATGACTCTCGTTATTATTACCGCCGGAATTGATCTTTCTGTAGGGAGTGTTGTGGGCCTTACCGCCGTTTTATTTTCACTTTTTTCAATTCAGTACGGATGGAGTGCCTGGTTGGTAATTCCTGTTGTTCTGCTTGCAGGAATGGCTTGCGGTATGGTTTCCGGAACGCTTATTTCGAAGTGGGGAATGCAGCCTTTTATTGCTACGCTTGCAATGATGGTTTTTGCCCGCGGGACAGCGAAGTGGATTTCCGGAGGTAAAAAAGTATCAACCGCTGTAATGCAAAGTGACGGCAGTTATAAATATGTTGATGTCCCCGCGATATACAATTTTATCAGTGCTAAAATTCTTCATAATAATATCGCGATAGTGACAATAATATTTCTTGTTTGCGCGTTGGTTGCTTATATTGTTCTCTCAAAACTTCGGTGGGGGAGGTATATGTTTGCGATTGGCGGAAATGAAGAAGCATCCAGGCTTTCCGGCGTGCCGGTTGTAGCAACAAAATTAATCGCTTATGGATTATGCGGATTGTTCGCAGCCGTTGCAGGTATATGTCAGGCGGCGCAGGAGCAACAGGGCGACCCGGAATCAGGAATGTCTTATGAACTGACAGCCATCGCGATTGTAGTTATTGGCGGGACAAGCCTTGCCGGTGGTCGTGGTGGAATCGGCCTTACAATAATCGGTGCGCTGACGATTGGTTATCTCGAAAAGATTCTAAGTATAAATGCTGTGGGAGAAGCTTATCGATTAATGTTGACCGGTATAATCATTGCTGCTGCGGTACTGTTTCAAAAAACAAGGAAGAAATGAATAACGAATAACGAATAACGAATAACACACCCCGCCCTATTGGGCACCCCTCTCAAGAGGGGATTTAACTATTAACAAATCAGAGGGAAAAAGAATGAAAACAAAAGTATTTTTATTAATCGCATTATCACTTGTTATTTTCGCTTGTGAAAAAAAAGAATCAGAAAAAGCTCCGGTAAAAAAATCAGGCCCTTTAACTATCGGTATGAGCCAGTGCAATCTTGGTGAACCATGGCGCGTTCAGATGAATGAAGATATAAAACAAGCTGCCGCAAAACAGAAGGAATTAAAAGTCGTTTTTAAAGACGCGCAAAATGATTCATTGAAACAAGTCGCTCAAATTGAAGAATTTATCAACGCGGGCGTTGACGCTATAATCGTTTCTCCTAAAGAAGCTGCCCCGCTTACACCGGTTGTGAAAGCAGCTTTTGAAAAAGGAATTCCTATTATCGTTTTGGATCGCCGGGTAAATGGAGATAATTACACTTGCTTCATCGGCGCTGATAATAAAAAAATCGGTAAAGCAGCAGGTGAATGGATCGTTCAAAAACTCAAAGGAAAGGGGAAAGTTGTTGAACTCAAAGGCTTAATGACTTCTACTCCGGGACAAGATAGACATAGTGGATTCCGTAGTGGAATAGAAGGTAGTGATGTGGAAATTATATTCGATGTAGATATGAAATGGCTTGAACCGGCCGCTCGCAAAGAAATGGAATCAGCTCTTGCAAGATTTAAGGATATTAATTTAGTTTATGCTCATAATGATCCAGGAGCACATGGTGCCTATCTTGCGGCCAAAGCAGCCGGCAGAGAAAAAGACATATTATTTGTTGGAATTGACGGTTTACCTCAGGAAGGGCAAATGTATGTTAAACAAGGGATTCTTGCAGCAAGTTTTGAATATCCGACCGGCGGGAAAGAAGCTGTTGATACAGCAGTTGAAATTTTTAACGGTCAAATACCTGAAAAAGAAATTACGCTTAGATCCCGCGTTTTCACAACAAAAAATATCGACAGAGGCGGAGTATTGCTCTAGCCCATTAATTGAAATTTATTAAAATTTCAATTATGGTAAAAGAAGTAAGCCGCGCTTCTCGGCGCGAGCAATGAACATCGCCCAGCATACGCCGGGCGCTTCGCGAACATCGAACATTGAACACCCAAGGAGTAAGTGAACACTAAATTCATCCCGAGGCGCTAGCGCGCTCGGGCGAATTTTCTGACACCTGACACCTAAAATACCATGCTCATTAAGCCCATTATATCCATTGTGTCCATAACTCTGTTTTTTACCGGTTGCCAATCGCAGCCGGCTAAAACGTCTACGCCTTTAGAAATCAAAATAGAACATCCAATATCAAAAATGGAAACTCAATTAACGCGAATTACTAAGTTGCGAAAAAAAGTTGCGGAAGCCGGTAACTCAAAGAGCAAAAATATAACACCTGCAAATTTTGAAAAAACTACCGGAATTATACTCAGACTTCTTGAACGCGCGGAACAAACGCTAACAGACACTTTGCCTAAAGCACGCTTTGATTGGGAACGGCAGGGATACACTTCGCCGGAAAAGATGATTGACCAGGCAGAAGGTTATTTGAATATTTTGAAAGAAGGCAAAGACCCTTTGCACGGAAAATTCGCTGAGCCGGGCGGAACGGTTATTGATCATTGCCTCATAAAAAAAGACGGTCTTTTCCATTTGTTTTATATTCGCGGAAAAGCAGCTACTCATTGGCCCGAATCTCCAACCAGAAATTTTGGTCATGCTACAAGTAAGGATTTGCTTAATTGGGAAACCCACGAACCGGTTATTCAATCGCCTGAAAAAGGATGGGACGAATATCAAATCTAAACTCCTCACATAGTTAAGCACAACGGCGAATATTATATGCTTTACACCGGAGTAAGCTATCCTTGCTGTCAGTGTATCGGACTCGCGAAATCGAAAGACCTTTTTAATTGGAAGAGAATAGGGGATGGACCGGTGATTACTCCGGGAGAATGGGGAATATGGCGAAGCGATGGTGGAGCCGATTGCCGCGACCCGTCGATGTTGAAAGTAGGTGATACTTATTACTGCTATTACACAGCGGTACGAAAAGTTGAAGGAGCTGATCCACCGCATGAATTTTGCGTTGGGATTTCTTCATCGAAAGATTTAATTAATTGGAAAGATGAAGGATTTGCCAGGCTTGAAACGAGTTTGAAAACCCCGCCTGAATCTCCGTTTGCAGTTGAAAAAGACGGAAAATTTTATTTGTTTTATACAAGCTATAAGTTCGGAACTGTGGTTGCTGTGTCTGATCATCCCGCTAAAGGATGGAAAGATTTGCCGAAAGATAAGCTTGTAACTATGGCAGGTATTTCAGCCAGTGAAGTTCTTAAAGATGGAGATGATTGGTATATCAGTTTAATTTCACATGCACAAAATGCGCTCCATTTTTTTGAAATCAGGAAATTAATCTGGCATGATGATGGAAAAATCACAGCGGAAGTGATTGATTAAAGAATGTTCGTTCAATCGACATTATTTGTCGATGATCATGTTGCAGAAAGTAATTGCATTAGGAGACTTATTAAACTTGAGAATTGAAAGTTGGTAGTTCGATATTGAGACTTATATTAAAATACTAAAGAGAAGTTCCAACTTCGAATTCTCAATTTTCAAGTAAAAAGTATAGGAGCAATAAAATGATGACTAAAGTGTATGATTTAGAAGAACGATTAATTAATTTTGCAATTATGGTTATTGATGTTGTAGAGTTATTACCAACTACAAGAGCTGGTAATCATATAGCAGGACAGTTATTAAGATCAGGAACATCTCCTGCACCTAATTATGGAGAATCTCAAAGTGCTGAATCAAAGAAAGATTTTATTCATAAAATTAAAGTTGCATTAAAGGAATTGAGAGAATCAAGAGTTTGGCTTAAAATGATATATAAAAAAAATTATATTCAACCTATGAAATAGTTCTTGATACTTTGAATGAGTGTGAGGAATTAATTAAAATTTTATCAAAAAGCGTAATTACAGCAGAATCTAAAACTTGAGAATTTCATAAACTTGAGAATTGAGAGTTGAGAGTTCGAAATTGAGACTTAAATTTTAATACCAAAGAGAAGTTCCAACTTCGAATTTTCAATTTTCAAGTAAAAAGTAATGAAAAAATGACCAAAAATCCTAATATTATATTCGTGTTGACAGATCAAATGCGGTCCACTGCAATGGGATGTTCAGGTGTTGAAAAAGTTATAACTCCCAATCTTGATAAATTAGCTGATGAAGGTACAAGATTTACAAACGCTATTGCTAATTCACCGGCATGCACTCCCTCAAGAGCGAATTTATTGACCGGAATGCATACTCTTTCGCACGGTTTGGTTAACAATGATATGGAACTCGGAACAAACTATCGCGGTTTCGCTCATTGTTTAAATGATAATGGATGAAAAAAACAAATGATAAATTTGAAACGTCCGAAGCTATCGCCGATAAACTTTGCCCGGGACATATTGATTATATTGTTCCATGTACTTGTAACGAAAAAATAGTTGAAGGACAAAAAATGCGCAAGGGGAAATAAATATTCAATATTCAACAAGAAATGATCAACTTTCAAGTTAAAGACCTTGCAACCTTTAGACCTTTGACTAATATATATGGCACTAGACTAGTGTCATGTCAAGTTTGTAATGATATACAAGCAAACACAAATGTGGCTGCAAGCGAGGCACGAGCTTGTGGACTCCACCGGCTCGCTCCGCTCTCCGGCAGCTACATCCTTTTTGATAACTTTACGGCGTTGACATGACACTAGAAGAAAATATTAAAAAAGTTTGTATTTGCCTTAAATACTACTGAAACACAATTTTTATAAACATAAATACTTTTTAATTGAAAATTTCTTCCACGAGCGCCTACGGCCTCGGGACAAGTTGTTGAATATGAACGTGAGTACAGCGTTACTTCGTTAGGAATATTTAATTTAGTACTATTTGTCATTTTATTAATTTTGTGATAAAAATGTATGGTGTTCTTTATTTAACTTTAAACTCAGGAGTCTGATATGAAAACAAAAAAATTATGTATGATGATGATGATTGTAATCGCAATGGTATTCTCAGTATCTATAAATGCTTTTGCCGGTTGCGGGAGCTGCGAAGAAGCCACCCCCGCAGAATGCAAAAAAGCAAAATCAGCAGAATGTGAAAAAGCGAAACTTGAAAAATGCCGCAAACAGAAATCTGTCAAAAAAGTTGAAGTAAAAAAAGAAAAAGAAGATGAAGATATTCCTCTTTCACAGGTTCCTAAAAATATAAAGGAAATTGCTGAAAAAGCAGTGAAAGGAATAAAATTTACCGAAGCAGAACTCGAAGACGGAAATTATGAGCTGGAAGGTTATGTCGGTGATGTTGAATACGAAATCGAAATAACTCCCGAAGGCAAAGTAATTAAAATTGAGAAAGAAGATGCCGACAAGGATGATGACAATGAAGAGGAATTTGATGATTGAAAAAGTATCGATTCTTTCTATGAAGAATATATCTAAAGCTTTTTCAACTGTTCAGGTTTTGAAAAATGTGGACTTCGAATTGTGTGAAGGTGAAGTCCATATCCTGGCAGGTGAAAACGGCGCGGGGAAAAGTACGCTTATAAAAATCCTCTGCGGCGTTTATAATGAGTATAAAGGCGAAATATTCGTTCAGAATAAATTGTGTGTATTTAATTCTGTTCACGATGCCGCACGAGCTGGTATCACGGTAATTCATCAGGA
>JAOZNZ010000704.1 GCA_029933535.1 bacterium
TATGAGGTTTTCGGCCAGACACTATATGCTTAACCTCAACAGGAATTATGTTATGTCAACTTCAAAAAATAATATCCACGAGTTTTTAACGCGCATTCCAAAAACCGATCTGCACGTCCATCTTGACGGCTCTCTTCGCGTCTCCACTTTGATCGAACTCGCTAAAGCCGGTAATATTGAACTGCCGTCATACACGGAATCCGGGCTGAACGAACTTGTTTTTAAAGATCAGTATAAAGATTTGATGGATTATCTTCAGGGATTCGGTTATACAGTAAGCGTAATGCAAAATCCTGAAAACCTGGAACGAATAGCTTACGAATTCGCCTGGGATAATTTCAACGAAGGCGTACGTTATTTCGAAGTGCGTTTCGCGCCGCAGCTTCACGTCAATGAAAACCAATCAATTGAAGATGTGGTAACAGCTGTTAATAAAGGTCTTGCAAAAGCTAAAAAAGAGTTCAATGAACAGACTGCCGTTTTAAACGATGAAGAACCTCCCGCAAACTACGCAATAATTGCTTGTGCCATGCGTGCTTTTTTTCCGGGTATGTCTCAATTTTATGACACGATTCTCGAAATTCATAGATTTTCTAAATCAAAAAAAATATTCAGCCTCGCTTCAGTCGAACTGGTTGAAGCAATGATCAAAGCACGCGATGAACTCGGACTGCCGATTGTAGGATTTGACATTGCCGGTGCAGAAGAAGGCTATCCGCCTGAAGACCACAAAGAAGCCTTTGACATCGCTCACAGCAACTTTCTTAAAAAAACTGTTCACGCAGGCGAAGCATACGGTCCGGAAAGTATTTTTCAGGCCATCACATTACTTCACGCTGACAGGATAGGTCATGGTTACTATCTTTTTTCTTACAACAAAATTAAAGACAATTCAATTATTGACAAAGAAAAATATGTAGATAATCTCGCGCAATTTATCGCTGACCGAAGAATCACAATAGAAGTTTGTCTTACAAGTAATTTACAAACAAATCCTGAAATTGGAGATATACATAACCATGAATTCAGAAAAATGAAAGCCGCGCGACTTTCAACAACTATTTGTACCGATAACCGTACTGTTTCAAAAACTAATGTAACAAGGGAAGTCGAGCTTGCGGTAGACACCTTTGATTTCACTGAAATCGAACTTCGGAACTCAATAATTTATGGCTTTAAACGCAGTTTCTTTCCGGGAACATATAAAGAAAAAAGAATTTATGTAAGAAAAATTATCAATTATTACGAAAAATTACAAAAAGAATACGGAAGAATTTAAATTATGAAAAATCTAAATAATATTATTAAAGTTACTCAGCCTAGTAAAATCATCCAAATTACTATGCCGGACGGTAAAACATTAGAAGCTCCAAAAGGCACAACATTAGAACAGTTCGTACGCTTTTATTCAGGCGAAAAATTCAAATATCTTGCCGCTCTTGTAAACGGCAAGCTATGCGAGCTGACTAACAAACCAAAATGCGCGGAAAAAATTCATCCACTCGACCTCACGACTTCAGAGGGTGTAAGAATTTACAGGCGCACATTATCTTTTGTTCTTGTAACCGCCGCACAGGAGATATTCCCGAAAGCGGAGATTTTTATTGAATATACAGTTCCATATGGCGGATTCTTTTGTACAGTTCGCGGGCGTGAACAATTCTCCGCGTCCGAACTTAAAAAACTTGAAAATAAAATGCGCGAAATTGTGAAAGAGGATAATCCAATTAACCGTGTGTCTGTTCCAATCGGAAAAGCAAAAATTATTTTTTCCGAGCGGGGAGAAAAAGACAAAGTCAGTCTCGTTGACAAACGCAGAAAAGATGATTTTATGATATATCAGCTTCGCAACCGGAAAGATGCTTTGTATGGTTATATGCTCCCTTCTACAGGTTATTTAAAAATATTTAAACTGTTAAAGCACAAACACGGTTTTGTTCTACAATATCCAAGAAGAGCTACTCCTGATAAACTCCTCCCAAAATATTCCTCCAGTAATCTTGATAGCGTTTTTCAGGAATATGGTCACTGGCTGCAATTACTTGATGTCGAAAATGTAGGTAGAATTAACACTCTCGTCCAAAAAGGAAAAGCTAGAGGTATCGTGTTGGTAAGCGAAGCGCTTCAAGAGCAAAAGATAGCTGAAATTGCGGGAAAAATTGCTAAAAAAAGAGGGAAAGTTAAACTCGTATTTATCGC
>JAOZNZ010000705.1 GCA_029933535.1 bacterium
TTTTAATAATAATTTTTTCTTTATATTTTGATTTCTTTGCGGGCTTAGCGAGCTTAGCGTGATAAATCTTCTGATTGATAACTATATAGGCGTGTGATTAGTTTAATATAATTTTTCCTCTCGCCAAGGCGCAAAGCTCGCAAAGTTAATCAAAAACAATTATTATAGTAATCACAAACCATACTGATGTTTTGACTGCTTTTGATATCATCTATAAAATGCTTTTATACAAAGAAGATTTCAAGTTGTCAAGTAACATTTATTAATCAAACTGCCTACTATATGGGCAGTTTAAGAGTTTTTAAAAGTCCATAACCGGACACTAGTGATATATTATAATAAAATATGTAATTCTTATCCAATGGCAATTGAATGTTTAACCTTTTTTTATTATAATATTTCCAATATACGTAATAATGAAAACCTTGACTTGATAGTCTATTACATCAACGGCGCACCGATAAAAAAAAGATTAACCTTCAAACCTTTGGATCTTTAACTTGAATAGGGCACCCACATAGGGATGCCCCTACAACCTTACCCCGGCATTCGCCGGGCGCTTCGCGAACCTTACAACCTTACAACCTTACAACCTTACAACTAATGAAAAAAATTATTCTGCTATTTCTAACAATTATAATGACTTCTTCGCCTTTCGCGATTGATATTCCCGAATATGAAGCGGAACGAACCAATGTTTTCTTTAAAAACTTTTTGATGATCGGTCCTTTTCCTAATCCTCCGGCAACTAACGGCATGCGGCACTGCAAATCACTGCCCGGTTTTTATAATGATTATTTAAAAGAAGCCGGTGGTGAGAATTCTGAAAAAATTAATATTGATACAGCAATAGTTTATAATACTACAAACGGAGAAGCTGTTTCTGTTGAATGGAAACTTCACGAAGCTGAAGACAAAATTATTGATCTTGATAAAGCTGTTTCAGCAGAAAATGATGTTTTGTGTTACGCACTTTGTAATATAAAATCCGCAAAAAATAAAAAGGTGACTCTCGGTGTTGGAGGAAATAACGGAGTAAGGGTTTGGCTTAACGGAAAAGAAGTTATTGATAATCCCACAATCGGCTCGCTTGCTATAGATTCCGAAACGGCACCGGTGACTTTGAAGAAAGGAAACAATCAACTGCTGGTTAAAATAGAAGAAGGAGGAGGGAACTGGCAGCTTGTAGCCCGGCTTAAGGAATATAACTTAAAAAATTATTTAAACAAAAGTTTTTTTCAAATCCGAACCGATAAAAGCGGTGATAAAATTTTGGAACTGATGACACTTATAAATGCAGTACCATTTAAAAAAGCAAATTTTACTTTAAAGGATATAAGCAGCAAAATTATATGGGAAAAAAGTTGGGATAAAAAAACCGAAATAAAATTGCCGGTGGATAAAAAAACTTATAGCAAGTATCAGTTAGAAATAAATTTACAGTTTGATAAAAATAAAATACAAAAAACTTTTATCAGCTTTACCGCCGGACCTAAAATAAATTATGTAATATTTAAAAACGGAAAAACAGATTATGAAGTTGTGCTGAGTGAAAATGTCTCGGACACTGAAAAGTATGCAGCTTCGGTTTTAACTAATTATTTACATGAAATATCCCGTGCTATTTTTCCATTAGTAGAAGAAAATAACGCTTCAGCTTCACGGCATAAGATCTATATCGGTTTTAATAGCAAATTGTCCGACAAAAAATTTGAAAAGACTGATGAAAGTTTCAAATATATTAATACAGGAAATGATATTGCGATTTGGGGTGGGAAAAATAGGGGAACAATGTATGGCGTTTTTACTTTTCTGGAAAAGGAGCTCGGAATCAGGTGGTTTTCGTCAAAAGTAAAAATTGTACCTAAACGCAGTGAGCATAATTTTTCTATTTTAAACTGCGAAGAAAGTCCGGCAATAAAATTCCGGCTTGTGGATTATTACGATATGCAGGAAGGTCCAATAAGTGTGCCGCAGAAAAACAATAGTTTAAGAGTGCAGCAATGTCCGCCTGTTATTGTTGATGAATTTAACGGACGGGGAGAACAGCCGGGTGGTTATGAAAAGTTCTGGTTTCATCATTCCTTTGATACTTTTGTACCTGCAGAAGAATATTTTGATAAACATCCTGAATACTTTTCGCTTATTCACGGTAAACGGCAAAAGAAGAGAAGTCAGCTGTGCTTATCAAATCCTGA
>JAOZNZ010000706.1 GCA_029933535.1 bacterium
ACGCCAAGTCTTTTATAACGTAGTTCGTGGCGTGCAGGGGATAGCCCTTGCGGCTAAATCAATCTTTTTAAATTTACTGGCTTTGGTGCATAATCAATAAACATTGAAAACACGATAAACATTATTAATATTTTATGATTCTTTGATTTAGTCGCCGGAACTTGGTTATCTGCTGAGCTTCCTTTATGCGTGCTAACCCACAGGCAGGAGCAAGGTCAGTTACATTAATAGTCCCTTGAAAATCCATTGAGTATTTAAAATCTACCCCGCATTCGCCGGAATCTTCGCGAAATCATAGATCTATGACGCCGGAACTAATATTTAAAATTTGCAATATTGCTGTATTGCCGGGGTGGATTCTTCTTGTATTCTTACCAAAATGGAAATGGTCGGCCAGATTCATAACTTCTATTCTAATTCCAGGTTTGTTGTCTGTCGTTTATATTTATCTTATCGCTGTTCATTTTTGGGGCACTAATGGCGGATTCGGCACTCTCGCTCAAGTGGCTCTCCTTTTCGAAAATAAATATATTATTCTTGCGGGGTGGGTTCATTACCTGGCTTTTGATTTGTTTGTTGGAAGTTGGGAAGTTCGTGATGGTCAGCAACTTGGTATTCCTCATATGCTGATTATCCCTTGTTTAATTCTTACTTTTATGTTTGGACCTGCCGGTCTTTTTCTGTATTTTACTTTCAGATTTGTAAAAAAAATGACCGTAAATTGAGAACTCTGACACGAATTCCACTAATTCTCACAGATTAATTTAATGCAATTGACAGCAACGAAGTAACGTTGTACTCACGTTCATTATGGTCGACAGAATCATTGCCGGCTAGATAAATTTGATTTAATAAATAAACCTAAATAACGCAATTAAAAAAAATAGACGCTAATCGAAAAAAGGTCGGCAAGAAAAGCTCCCCTCCTTACAAAGGAGGGGAATCTGCGAATGCTAAATTTTGCAAAACACCTTTTCGAGCCGCCCATAATTAGACGGCGCTCGAAAAGGGTAAATGTCCCACCGACCTCGTGTCGGTGAACATAAAAATTGCGAAACCTTGCCCCGGCGGGGCAAAATATTTGTAGAAATCAATTGAAACAGATTATTTCGTGCCGTAGGTACGACATATTTCTAATGCAAAAATTTATATTCCGTACCTACGGCACGGTTATTGTGCCTAATTAAAATACTACAAATATTGCGTCCCTAATGGGACTGAACCCTTTTCGAGTAACCACTAATTAGTGACTGGTCGAAAACTTCCGGCTGCTTCGCAAACACCAATTTAAGATTTTTATGAAGTTCAACTTCCAACTAAATACCAAACTCGGAATCAATATGCTCTCCTTAATTGTCTGCTTCTCAAAAAATCACGTGATCGGGTGTGCAGGAAAATTACCGTGGCTTTATAAAGAAGACCTCGAACATTTCAAAAATATTACTATGGGCCATACTTTGATTATGGGTAGAAATACTTTTGAAAGTCTGCCAAAAATGCTTGTCGGAAGAAAAATTATAATCGTTACAAATCAAAAAAATCTCCATTACGATAATTGCGAAATCGTACATTCGTTATCTCATGCAATCGACCTCGCCAATAAAACTGACAAATCACCTTTTATTTGTGGCGGAGAACAGATTTACAAGGAAGCGTTACCGTTAGTTCAAAAAATGTATATAACGGAAATATGTAAAAATTATGCCGGCGATGCGTTTTTTCCTGAATTTGATGAAAAAAAATGGTTAGAAACAGA
The DNA here is from genome assembly GCA_029933535.1 of bacterium. Lineage (GTDB taxonomy): Bacteria > Auribacterota > UBA3054 > UBA3054 > B51-G9 > B51-G9. The sequence continues at coordinate 1,757 of JAOZNZ010000706.1, forward strand.
AAGAAAAATATCCGGGGAACTAACATTCAAAGCCCTGAAGAAAATCAAATACTAATTACACAAAGTAAGAAAAGCACATGACCGGCGTATGCCTGGTTCCTGCTTTTCATTCGTGTTTCAATATCATAATATCCCTTCCCCTTTTTTTAAAAAATATGCTATAATAAGATAACAAAAGCACGTGACCGGCGCATGCCTGGTTCTTGCTTTTGGAATTCTATAAAAATCGTTATTCGTAGATATGTCGTAGTATAGTAATAAATCATTACAAATGTTATAATATAATATCAAACAATTAAAATAAAATTTGTGAATCGTGATATTATGAAAATTATATAGGGGGAAATATGCCAATCGTAGCAAATGAAAAACAAAACATTTTAGATGCTGTTAAAAACCTTCCGGAAGAGACTTCGATTGAAGAAGCTATGGAACG
>JAOZNZ010000707.1 GCA_029933535.1 bacterium
TTATCGGATCAGGAGAACCGAGGATGTAAGTTACATCCGGTCCATTCACACTTTCGACCGGAATATTTTTTGTAAGAACTACACGACTTGGCAGACCAAACCCAATCTCGTCTCTCATGCCTGTTGCATATATGCCATTTGCCACGAGTACTTTTCCACCTAAATAACAGGCATCTATTGCGTCTTGGATATTTGTAGCGGCTGTTGCCCAACTGATATAAGGCCACGAAGGCGATGTGTTAGCGGGAACAACATAATGTGTTGATTCGGCAACCACATAGACTGTTACAGTGCCTGCCACACCACCGGGGTTGTCCGAATTCAAAGCAGTTAGAATTACAGGATATTCTCCCGGCGTGTTCCATGCATAGCTGGTTGCATAACTCAAATTAGTTTCCGTGGTTCCTTCACCGAATGACCAGAATATCATATCTGCCATACCTTCGACATATCCGGTGAACCGGCATTGCGCGCCGGCCGTCAGGTTAGTTGACTCAGCATTCACTACTACTGAGAGCGCACCGGTCAATCCTGCGAGAGTTGGTTGGTCACAACCAATTGCCGGCGGATTAAGCCATGCATCTCCATCGATGTCCACACCCGTTACGACCGAGTTGTCACCCATGCCTATGCAGGTTGAATTCGTGGCAATGTGCGCAAAATTAACGAGAACAGGATTGTTAGTAATGTTACCTGTGCCGCCGGGGTCAGGTGTAGTGCAGCAATATGCGTAACTCATGCCAACATCATAGTTAACCCAATTATTAAACGCCAGAGCCGTGTTGGAAAAAATGATCGTGTTTTTTAACGAGCCGCCTTCATCGCAAAGAACACCGCCGCCAGCAAAAGCATCGTTATCACTTATTGTGCAGTTGTTCAAAACACCGTCTTCATTGAAGTAAACACCGCCGCCAAATAAAGCATTATTCATAGCGACCGCGCAGTTGTTTACCTCACCGCCTTTATAGCAGTAAATACCGCCGCCGGCTTCGGCAGTATTGCTGTTTATCGTACCGTTGTTCACCAATCCGCCTTTATCGCAATGCACACCGCCGCCGGCTTCGGCAGTATTGCTGCTTATAGTACAGTTATTAACTTCACCGCCTTTATAACAACGCATTCCGCCACCGATGTCGGCTGAGTTACCGCTGAACGTGCAATTATTTACTTCACCGCCATAGCTGCACTGCACACCACCGCCATACTCAGCGCTATTGCCGGTAAATGAACAATTGTCAATTTCACCGCCATAATAACAAAATATCCCACCGCCAATATAAGCTCTGTTCCCACTGAACGAGCAGTTGTTCACCATACCTCCCGAAAGGCAGAACACTCCTCCCGCATCATAATCGGACGCATTCCCGCGAATTATACAATTAGTTACAACACATCCGTTTGTACTCCATACACCCCCGCCACTGCGGTCACGAAAATAGCTGCCACTTGTTAGTGTGTGACCATTAGAAATGGTAAAACCACTGAGTGTTCCTGCAATCATAAAAACGCAACGCACAGCACCGGTTCCGTTGCCGCCTCCCGACGCTTCACCGCCAAGAATTATAGCGTTGGCCGGCCCGCTTACACTGTGCACTGTTATGTTCTCTAAAATGACAACACGATTGCTCAGAACATATCCCGGAGTAACTCTTTCACCAGTGTTATAAACACCGTTAGAAACGAGAACCAAATCTCCGGCGGAAGCGGCATCAACCGCCGACTGAATATCGGTATAATAGTTTCCACCGGGAGTGCCTGAGGTACCAACATAATTTGTAGTTGCTAATATTTTTTGAGAGGCAAAAAATATTAAAAGTATAAGTCCCCATTTTGTAAAGTGGAACATCCCGGTTTTACATCGGGAGTGGGTAAGGAGGATTTTATTTGATAATATTGTTTTGACAGGTGTCGTCATGGTTTTCTCCGAAAAAAGGTTAAAAGGTTAAAATTCATTTAAAATTTAAATTTCCTCCGACTTCCAATAATCCAACATTTTTATCACTCGCTTCTTCGCTTTCTCATTATGCAACGCGTGACCAGTAATCCAACAATCCAAATCCCCAGCCCCGGTTCGGGTATCAGCTGCCTAAACACTACACCATTACCGTTGATGCCGCCCTTGCTTGTCATTCCGTAGTAGTAACTGCCAATTTCCACCAAAGCTCCGTAAAGCGGCTGTTTTCCATCGCCGC
>JAOZNZ010000708.1 GCA_029933535.1 bacterium
ATTATGTGATTTGCATTTCCTGTGGTTAAAACCACAGGCTAATAACTCTTGTCCTCATCGGACATTCGGGACAAAACACCTTTTTCGAGTAACCTCTAACTTGAGGTTACCCTAAAAATAATAACAAACAACTCATACCAAAACACAAATGAAAAAATTAAATCTTAGTAAACTCGATTGGAAACTTAACGGCAGTCAACCCTGGTTTTGGAAACTTGGTACAAGTATGGAATTAGGTGAGGAATTACAGTGCGAAATAAAAAATGTTCCCGCAACTGTTCCGGGCTCAGTACAAAAAGCGCTGCTTAATGCCGGCATCATTAAAGATTGGAACTCCGGACTGAATTCCCGCGATTGTGAATGGGTAGAAAACCGTCATTGGATTTACAGCACAACTATTCCGGCTGAATATTTTAATGAAGGATCCCGGTGGTGTTTAAATTTTAAAGGATTAGATTATCGCGGAATCGTTTATGTTAATGGTAAAGAACTCGCTTCTTTTGATAATGCTCATATCCCGTTAACAGTTGATTTTACTTCATCGGTAAAAGAAAATCCCGGAAAAGAACTGCATCTTTCTGTTGTGTTTTTGCTGGCTCCGCGCTGGCAGGGACAATGTGGTTATACATACAAAATGCTAGATTGGAAACCACGATTTAATTATCATTGGGATTGGGTTTGCAGATTAGTGCAAATCGGTATTTGGAATGATGTCATTCTTGAAACATATGACGAAAAATTACTCGATACACGTTGTTATTCAACCTTTGACGGTAACAATGGAAAAGTAGAAATCCGCGGTGAAATTGACGGTGATCCGGATAACATAATTCATACATTCCTAAAAAATCCTGATGGAAATAAAATTTGCGAAAATGATTTTACTATAGCTCAACTGCGCACAAGTCAAATTTCACTTGACGTAGATTCTCCTCAATTATGGTTTCCTAACGGTAAAGGTAATCAACCGCTTTATCAATTGTTAATTCAACTGAAAAGTAAAGACGGTAAAATTCTGGATGATTATGTAACAAAAATTGGCTTTCGACAGGTTAAATGGTTGAGTAATGAAAATGCACGAGGCGATGCCGACGGTTGGATTTGCGAAGTTAATGGTGAGAAACTCTTTCTTCAAGGCATAAATTGGACTCCGTTACTTCCTAACTTTGCTGATACTACCGATAAACATTATCGGCATATTCTTGAAACTTACCGCGATATGGGAATTAATCTCCTGCGTGTATGGGGAGGCGGATTTCTCGAAAAAGAAGTCTTTTATAATTTGTGTGATGAAATGGGATTAATGGTCTGGCAGGAATTCCCTCTTTCTTCTTCAGGTGTTGATAACAGTCCTCCAACTGATGCTGAAGCTATTCAAATTCTTGGAAACATCGCACGCAGTTTTATCAAAAGGCGTCAACAGCATCCTTCGCTGATTATCTGGTGTGGCGGAAATGAACTCAATAAATATAAAGACAAACAAGGGGTTAATAATCCTGTAACCATCAATCATCCGACAATCAGAAACTTTTACGATATTGTTTGTAGTATGGACCCGGATAAACGGTTTGTTACCGCCAGCCCCAGCGGTCCCGAATTAAAAGGTAACTCCGAGGATTTTAAAACTAAAGTTCTCTGGGACTCTCACGGTCCTTGGAAAGCGATTGGTCCGCTTGATGGCGAATGGAAAAAACATTGGGAAGACAGCAATTCTCTTTTATATGGTGAATTCGGCGCTCCGGGAGCTTCAGGAGTAATTTTGATTAATCAATATAAAGGTGACTTAGATGCTTTCCCATGCTCAAATAAAAACGATCTGTGGAGCAGGCAGAACTGGTGGATCGAGTGGGATCAGTTTGTAAATATAGAAGGTCACGAGCCGGAAAATCTTGAGGAATATGTCGGCTGGTCACAAAAAAGACAAAGCGATTTATTAGCTTTTGCCGTTACAACAGCCAAAAATAAATTCCCTCGCTGCGGAGGAGTTATAATATGGATGGGACATGATTGTTTTCCATGCACAGCAAACACTGCTATAATTGATTTTGAAGGCAACATGAAACCTGCAGCAAAAGCTTTGGCAAAAATTTTTAAAGAATCTTGAATTTTTTGGTTCTTTTCCCAATTAGTTAGTTAGAATTAATTTTAGTGATTAATATTATAATTTTTGTTAACTTAAACATAGAAAAAA